>DATAXC010000152.1:0-4574 GCA_036266895.1 Gammaproteobacteria bacterium | reverse complement strand
TAGTCTAATTGGATTTCACTCGCACCCCAATCGACGGCTTGTTTGACTAGTGCATATTTTCTCTGCCATCGCTCAGGATCTTTCACTTGAGCACGCGTGCCGCCATCGGGAAACATGACTATTCTTGCAACATATTTGATATTATTCTCTTTTAAAAGCGCAATATTCTCTCGATAGCGCTTACTGGGTATTTCTAGATCAACGACAAACGTATCAATACCCGCCGCTTTCGCGTTTTCAATTAAGTAATTGATAAGTTTGGTGTTTTCTAGAGAAGATTGCGTGATGTAAATACCTTTGATTGAGCCTGCGTAAGAAATCGAAGCAAAAAAGAATAACAATATCAGCAAAAACGCCATCCTTGTGCATTTTGTTGTCATGGCTAACTGCCCCTATGTTGAATCCCTATAATTCATTTATAGCTGAAGCAGGGGGCCGTGCTTGTGGTATAATAGCGAAAAGAGTCACATGTGTTATTTTTGTTCAGCGGCTACTAAAAACCGCACTACCAATGCGCACCAACGTGCTTCCCTCGGCAATCGCTGCTTCGAAATCAGCTGACATACCCATCGATAACGTATCTAATGGAAAGCCTTGTGCTCGCAGCGTTTGCCAAGCAACCGATAATTGATGAAAGGCAGCGCGCTGTTTTTTGAAGTCAGTCTCTAGTGCGGGAATCGTCATTAAGCCGCGTAAATTTAATCGTGGTAAAGCAAGACAAGCCGTTGCAAGCGGCAGTAACTCAGACACGCTTATCCCTGATTTACTCGACTCAGCACTCATATTGACTTGCAGGCAAATATTCAGCGGCGGTAAATGCACTGGTCGTTGTTCGTGTAAACGCTGGGCAATGCGCAATGTATCTACGCTATGTACCCAAGCAAAATGCTCGGCAATTTTTTTGGTTTTATTACTTTGCAGTGGACCAATGAAATGCCACTCAATCGGCAAATGAGTTAGCGCGGCCATCTTTGGAAGTGCTTCTTGTAAATAACTTTCCCCAAAACAGGTTTGCCCTGCTTGGAAGGCCGCTAAAATATTTTCTATCGATTGGTTTTTGCTAACCGCTAATAATCGCACTGAACCAGGAGAGCGTTGATATTTTTGCTCATAAGCAGCAATGCGATTGTTGAGATGCGTGAGGTGAGATAAAATAGTCATTTAGTCAGTAATGTTTTGTTAAAATAAATCTGAATGAGTACCTGTTCTTTCAAAGATAATTTCGTAAGCTCCTGGTTTATAGACTAACAGCCAATCTGGTTCAATGTGACATTCCCTTCGATTAGCATAATTTCCCGATAAAAAATGATCAACACATTTAGGAGGGAGTTTTTTACCTTCTAGCAACAGTTGCATGATGAGATGTAATTTTTTAAGATCCTTTCCACGTTTGCGTGCTAATTGCACATCTTTTTTGAATCGTGTGGTGATAATAGGTTTAAGCACATTATATTCCTAGGTCTTCAAACATTTCTTGAGCGTTTTTATATCGAGTTAAGTTTTTGCCTTTATCGGTGTCGGTAAAGGTTTTTTGAGTAGTTTTATTAGGAATTCGAATTTCAAAGGGGATGCCGTGATTGAGCTGTATTTGCCTTAGATACAATTCAATTGCTTCAGAAACAGTTAATCCAAGCTTGGCTAAAACCCCTTCAACATCATGTTTTAGCCTAGGCTCAATTCGTGCTCTAACTGTGGTTGTTTTTATACCCATGGGTTTATACCTCACTTTAAATTGTAGCCTATTTAAGCTACAAAAGCAAGCTCGGCCCTGCTTTTTCTATCGCATCACTCACATCAAATCGTTTAAAGTTTTCAATAAATTGCTCAATCAAAATGCGCGCATGGGTATCATGTTCAGCTGCATCAGACCAATTTTTACGTGGATCCAATAAGTGCGCCTCGACACCCGGAATCGCTTTCGGGATATCTAAGTTAAAGCCGGGTAAGCGCTCATAAGCAGCATTTTTCAAGTGACCATTAACAATAGCGCTTACTACTGCGCGCGTGGTTGGAATAGAGAAACGCTTACCCCCTTTACCATGCGCACCACCCGTCCAGCCGGTATTGACTAAAAATACCGTCGTATCATGATGATGCAGACGTTTCATCAATAATTCTGCATAAACGCGCGCAGGACGTGAAAAGAAAGGCGCACCAAAACAAGTGCTAAACGTCGGTTTGATGCCGCTGCCTTGTCCGACTTCGGTACTGCCAACCAAAGCGGTATAGCCGCTTAAAAAGTAATAAGCCGCTTGTTCTGGGGTTAAGCGAGCGACCGGCGGCAATACGCCATATAAGTCGCAAGTTAAAAATAATACACTATCAGGCTGCTTGCCACGATTTTCTTCTACGCGTTCTGGGATATGCTCGCGCGGATAAGCAGCACGGGTATTTTGCGTTAAGCTTGCATCCGCATAATTAGGCACTTTGGTCTGTGGGTCTAGTACAACGTTTTCAATCACTGCACCATAACGAATCGCGTTCCAAATCAACGGTTCACGTTCTTGTGAAAGATCAATGCATTTGGCATAGCAGCCGCCTTCAAAATTAAATACACCATCTTCACCCCAGCCATGTTCATCATCACCAATTAATAAACGCTCTGGGTCAGCCGATAAAGTGGTTTTACCGGTGCCGGATAAACCAAAAAATAACGCGGTATTGCCATTTTCTTGCGCACTTACATTGGCTGCACAATGCATAGGCAGAATATCATGGGTGGGCAATAGAAAATTAAGTACAGAAAACATCGCTTTTTTCATTTCACCAGCATAATAAGTACCGCAAATCAGAATACGGCGTTCGCTAAAGTTTAAAATCACCGCCGCATCGCTATTCACGCCATCTCGTTGTGGATCCGTTTTAAAGCCAGGGACACTTAAAATAGTCCATTGATTGGGTTGTGGTACGGTATGCGGCTGTTTTGGTCGAATAAATAACACATGGGCAAATAAATTATGCCAAGCCAGTTCGGTCATGACTTTGACGGGTACACCGAGTTGGTCATGTTCACCGACTTTTAAATAAGAAATGAAGTGGGTGTCTTGTGCTTCTAAATAAGCGGAGGCTTTTTGCCATAGCGCGTCAAATTTTTCAGTGGTAATCGGTTGGTTAATGTTATTCCAATCGACTTGCGTGGCAGTCAAATCATCTTTCACAATAAAGCGGTCTTTAGGCGAGCGGCCAGTGCGGGCGCCAGTTTTGACGACCAACGCTTGGTTGGCTGCCAGTTCGCCTTCACCACGTGTTAATGCGGCATCGACTAATTCTTCAATGGTCAAATTAATTTGGACGTTGGGTTGCATATCGATTACCTCATTCGTGGATTCGAGCATGTTTTTAATTCCTTCATTGTTAGGTCCTAATGGCCGGATATTGTACCTAAAATTAAAAGCGACGAGAAGGTATTTGCTGGGAAAAGAAATTGATCATATTATGACCTAAAATAAAAAATTGTTTAAGTTTTTAGATTTTACTATGATGTATTTGTTGCGGGATCAACGGTGTTTTTGCGGAGAATGTTGTTGGATAAATATAAATGCTAGCGTTTTTGCCTCTCCCACAAGGAGAGAAGCAATACTCTTCACCTTCCTCACAAGAGAAGAAGCAAAAAATTTAAAAAATTAACTATAAATAAACAAAGGAATCAATCATGAGTCTTGTTAAAATAAAAATAGCCTACACTGATCATAGTATTAATGTAGAAATACCTAATATCGATACAGCAACATTAGCTGATTTAAAAGAAAAAATTAATCAACAAATCGGCGTTCCCAGAGACAATCAAAATATAACAGCAAAAAAAGCTGGAAAAGATGATTACGCATCATGGCAAGACAAGGGGCAAGATGCTCAGCTCTTATCAGAGTTAATGGAAACGGTTGATCGTGAGCTTCTTCTTTTTATTGAGACGCCTCAATTGAACCCTTATTTCATTAGTTTGCGTCATTATCAAGTATCATTGGTTTGGCACAGATCTTATGATTTAAATGAATCTTTTTCCCAGCAAAGCTCAAATGATGATGAAAGATATTATATGGACCTTGAAGAAGGCTTAACTAAACTACAAACTCAAGCAAAGCAAGGTACACCCGGAGCGATTACGCTTGTTGCTGTTCGTGAAGATGCGGGAGCGATAAAGCGTTATGTTGCATTACTTAAAATATTTGCTAACGGCGAAAACTGTTACTTCATTTATAACTCAGCGGTTGATCCAAATGAATATATGCAAATAAAATTAAATCCTAATTATTACATGTTGCCTATGACTTGCGCTGGCGAAAAACCTGAATTTTGTGAAAACCATAAAATTAGTAATCAATCTCGAGTGTATGCTACTCATCGCGCTAAAGCAGTTGACGAATTTCCAGATGAGAGTATCGGCGGATTTCATCCGGACGACTTCGGCGTACCGGAAGCATTAACGATACCAGTGGAAGTGGATATAGCGCCAAAACGCAGGCAGATGTTGGTGCCGCTCGCAGTTAAGCCGCAACCGGATCTTGTTTCAGTAGCATTAGAAGAATTGTGGTTTAAAGTGCAAATGGAAATGGCACGAATACAAAGCTTACATG
>DATAXC010000149.1:0-9593 GCA_036266895.1 Gammaproteobacteria bacterium | reverse complement strand
TTATTTTTAATTTGCGTGGTTTTAGTCGAAATTTACGTAAAGAAATTACAAAAAAAGGCAAATATTACTTTTATGATACTGGCATTCGTAATGCGATTGTAGCAAACTTTAACCCCATCCACTTACGCGATGATATTGGTGGACTATGGGAAAATTTTTTGATTATTGAACGTATTAAAAAACAATCTTATCAACAAATAAACAGCAATAATTATTTTTGGCGCACATGGGAACAGCAAGAAATTGATCTCGTAGAAGAGCGCGATGGTAAATTGTATGGGTATGAATTTAAGTGGTCTAACAAAATCATTTCTGCGCCAAAGCAATGGCAAGCAGCTTACGCTAATGCTGAATTTAAAGTGATTAACAGGAAAAATTATTTAGAATTTGTCGGTGCAGAAAAGGAATCAGAATCAAATCATGAGGGTTGATTGAAGTGCAGTAGTTCCGACTTTATCTGACAAGACAGATAGTTTGGTGATAGCTTTACAAAGACTGTCATCCCGCAAAATGTCCGCCAGAAAAAGTTGAACGAAGTTGTTGCTCGATCGCGGGCATTTGTGTGGGATCCAGTTTTTACCTGGTAATTGCAAGGTTATATACCAGGCCCCGCACAAATGCCCATGCTAGAACATGACTTCGTTCACAGTTCTTTGATGGGCATTTTGCGGGGTGACACAATGCGAAGTGAACTTTATTTTCTTATTGTCTTGACAGATCAAATACAAATTTTCACAAATAATATACCATTCGTACTTCAAAAAACGAAGTACGAATGGTATATTCATGAATTTTATGCCCCATCGCGTAATGAACACTTGAAAATGCAAAATTCGCATTTTCAAATGTAATGGGTATATACATCGCTAGTCCAAACTTTTATTTGCGAAACTTTCCAATGAGGTGTAATGCTTTCAAATACCAATACACCGTCATCAGTAAGTTGATCATAAAATTTACTTAATGCAGCTTTTGCTTTTTTAATATCAATAATCAGATTAAATGATCCACTGGGAATAAAAATCAGTCGATATTTTTCTGATACTTGTATATATCGAAACCTTCAACCACTAACGGCAATAAAAACCGGCCTGTTCCACACATTGGCTCTAAGATTCGCCCATTGGCAGAAACAACATAGGATAGATAAAAAGCATATTTATCTTTAGGAGGAACAGGTTTACTTATATCATATACTTGGGTACAAAGATTTACATAAGTATCAAGTGATTTCATCATTTCCCTCTTTCAAAAAAACATTCTCTAAAAAACTTATCTTTGTGATACCGCCACAATTGCGGCAATAATAAAGCGCACACGCATACGCCAATCATGCATAAACTACCGCCAATCATAATAGCGTTATGTGTACCGGTTACGGACGCCATCAATCCGGCTTGTGCATTTCCCAATAAAGGGCCGCTCATATAACTAATCATTTCTAAACTTGCCATTCTCCCGCGAATTTTATCTGGGATGGTTTCATTCCAAGATGAATGCCGCTGAGCGCAGACAGTGTTGCTGCAACAACATACAGTATCCATGGATGGGGATGTGGTAATAATGAATTTGCAGCTAATAGTAAAATAGCCAAAATCATGCCAGATTCTGACCAAAGCAGCAGTTTTTTTCTATCCAGCACATCAGCCAATGCACCGCCAATAAACGCTGTAATCAAGAGAGGAACCAACTCAAATATGCCCAATAAGCCTACTGCTAAGCTAGAGTTTGTTAATTGGTACATTTGATAAGGCAACGCAACAAAACTTAACATCGTGCCAAAAAAAGAGATGAATTGGCCAAAATAGACGTAGCGAAAATCGCGATTTTGTTTTAGGGGCGTTAGATCAATCCACATGGCAGAATTTTATTTTCATTAATTGGGGATTTGATATTAGCATATTATGAAATTGCTAATGAAGGATTTTATTTCGGATGAGCCTTGACCACGTGACAACTATCAAAGATAATCGCTCTCATTCCGAAATAACAAGAATCCAAGAATGAAGAGATGACCAATTGCTAGTACTTATTGATGAAAGCGGCTGCCCGGGTTTTAAACTAAAAAAAGGCTCAACTCCGTACTTCGTCGTGGGCATGATTATCTTTAAAGACTTCTTGCAAGCAGAAGCCGCTAGTAAAGCAATTGCCGAACTGAGACAATCATTAAAAATTAATCCAGAATTTAAATTCAGCAAAACACGTCCTGTAATTAAAGATAAATTTTTTGACGCTATCTGCCAACATAATTTCGAGGTAAGAGCATTAGTGGTAGACAAGAGCAAACTGTATAGCCCTAAATTGAGAAACGATACTGACTCTTTTTATAATTATTTTGTTAAAACGCTCATGCAATATGACAATGATGTACTGCTTAATGCCTCAATAAAAATTGACGGTAGTGGCGACAAGGAATTCAAAAAAGCACTCACTGCTTATTTACGTCAATCTATTGGTCAATACAAAATTAAAAAATTCAAATTTATTGATTCAAAAAGTGACAACCTTATTCAGCTAGCGGATATGGTGGTTGGCGCTATCGCAAGAAGTTATAGTGAAAATCGCAAGAACGGTAATCGCTGGTTAACTATACTTAAAAAGAAGGGTAAAATTAATAACATCTGGGATTTTAAATAAAGCGTCTTCTGTACCCTACTCTAGAGAGCTCTAGAGAAGTACGCCATCCGGCGCCGGTTCGGGTACATAGACTAGGTAATAGAAGTATAGTAATTTCCACTCATGCTTGTCAAGGGCAACAAACGATTATTTTATTCTAATAATAACGAAAAACTGCTTAATAAGCATTAGGTTGACATATCAAACTTATTTTGATTAGAATGTAGCACTAATAGATGATGAAAAAAATTAACGCTGAATAATATTTGTTTCTGAGTAAAATTACCATGAGCGAATATCAATACTACGATTTTTACAAAATTGACGAACCCCTTACTGAGTCTGAATGTAAAAAAATCCGTCAAATCTCTAGTAGAGCCATTATTACACCTAATCAGGCTATCTTTAATTACTCTTATGGCGATTTTCGGGGGGACCCCGAAAAAGTGCTAGCAGAACATTTTGATATGATGCTATACGTAGCCAATTGGGGAACAAAACAATTACTGTTTCGCTTACCTTGCGGGTTGGTTGATATTAAAAAACTGAAACCCTATTGTGTAGATGATATTATTTCTCTCTCTACACATAAACAATACATTATTTTGAAAATTTTTCTTGATGATGAAGAAGGCGGTGGTTGGGCAGAAGAAGAAGGGACTCTCAGTAAACTGCTTCCAATCCGCAATGATTTATTAAAAGGAGATTATCGATGTTTGTATTTGGCATGGCTTGCATCACTTAATTACTATGAAATAAATGACAATGATGTAGAATTACCTATTCCTGTTAATCTCAAAAATTTATCATTTCCACTAAAACATTTTATTGATTTTTTACAAATTGATCATGATTTGCTTGAAGCAGCGTCATGCATTAGTAAAGAAATAAATTCTACACTAGCTGAACCAGAAAAATGGATTACCAAGCTATCTGAAACAGAGCGTAATACATTTTTAACATGCCTGTTAAAAGGTGAGCCTCACCTTGCTATCAAACTTAATAAGCGTTTAGAAGAATTATCTTCTAAAAACTCAATTGAACTTTCTCACCCAAAACCTCGTCTTGTTAAAGATTTACTTAAAAAAGCGGAACAACTTAAAGAAGATAGAATACAAAAAAACAAAGTGGAAAAAGAGCGAGCGCGAATAAAGGAATTAAATGCGATTGCAGGTAGAGAACCCATGCTTTGGAAACACGTGGCTGATCTCATCCAATCAAAAACCAGCAAAGGTTATGATGAAGCGGTTAGACATCTTGTTGATTTAAGGGATCTAGCACATTATTCACAGAAACCAGATCGCTTTGCAAAAAAAATATCGCAGATTCATCAAGATTTTCGACATCTTTCATCACTGATTGCAAAATTATATGAAAAAAAGCTAATTTGATATAGCAGTAGTAACTAAATACGGTATCACATCGAATGCACAATCCACATAAAATAGAAATAGTAGCTTACGACCCGCACTGGCCTGATTTTTTTAAACAAGAAGCAAGCCGCGTTAGAAATATTTTAGGTGATTATCTTAAAGAAATTTATCATATCGGCAGCACAGCCATCCCCAACATGCCGGCTAAACCAGTTATTGATATCATGTTGGCATGTGATAACTTAGATGAAATTGATCTAATAGCAGAAAAACTTGGCCAATTAAACTATCATAACATTAGACGTCAAATTATTCCGCATCAAAGTTTTTTTGTTAACCGACAAGATAATCATATAAGCTTTCATTTGCATATCCATGAAAAAGGCAGTCCGCAAGTTAAACGTCATGTTAATTTTAGAGATTATGTTACCCAGCATCCAGAAGATGCGAAAATTTACGCAACACTTAAAATAAATCTCGCAAAAAAATTTGCTGATGACAGAAACAGTTATGTGTTCGGCAAAGATAGATTGGTTCAAGAAATCGATGCAAAAGCAAAACTATGGCCTGAAAGAAAAAATGATTATCTCAGAGAAAACACTGGAACAGCCGCCAAAAATTGGTCGCAAGAAAAATTAGTTAAAGCCATGGTAGCCAATCTCAATGTGCACATGACACACTTCGCACAATATTTAAACCAAATTGAATTAATACGCATACCAGGTTTTACGCTGGTTAATTCTAGTTTGCCTGACGACACTTTTAATTATGCATTAGATGCTGATTTTTCTTCAGCGGACGCTAACAAAAAGATTACCGAAGTAACCACTTATTTTACACAAAAAAATATTCCTTTCTGCTGGTGGGTTAGCCCTTTTGATAAACCTGATGATTTATCGGAACATTTAGAAAGTAACGGCTATCAAAATACAGAGAACAATACGGCGATGTATTTTGATTTAGATAGGTGGCATGACACTATTTCCTCCATTCCACAGCTAGAAATTATACGAGCAAGAGATGAAAAAACATTACATGATTTTGCACTTGTATTAGCAAATGATGAAACTGCTTTTAAGCAATATTTTTCCTGGATCGCATCGATTTTAACTGATGATGATCCAATCGAATATTATGTTGGTTATGTTAATGGTAAACCGGTGGTGCGCGGCTTATCTTGTTATTTTGCACAAGTTGCAGGATTACATTGGCTATCTACCGCGCCTGACGAACGAAGGAAAGGCTATGGCGCTGCTATGCAGCAATATCGCTTAAAACGAGCAAAAGAGCTTGGTTATCACATCGCAGTATTACAAGCTTCGAATGAGGGATACCTTTTATATAAGAAATTAGGGTATAAAGAATGTGGTGTATTTCGTGAATTTAAAGCAACCCAAAATAAACAACATGCTGGACTTTGACTATTTTATATTCCAAAGATAACCCTAAAGATAACCAAAGGCTCTCTATAAAAAATAAATTTTTTTATCCCTTAGACTTTTTAGCTAACTTTAAGCTAGAATATCGCAAACATGTTAAGCCTTTTAATTTAGATTGTTACTTGTCCTATTAGGGAGTTTTATGAAAAGGATTATTCTCGTATCATGTTTTATAAGCCTAGCTGGTCTCTCATCAATCGGTGCCTATAATCCATCAACTGTTTTTGGTAACATCAATACGGGAACCATTGTATTATCATCTTTAGCAAAATCTGTTAGTAATTTTTCCGTGCAAAGCCCATTTATAAATTTTTCGTTTGGCTTTGCATAATAATGAAAATTAGACGGGAGAACGTAATATGAAAAGATTCATTACACTATGCTCGTGGTGCATCTCAACACTTTGTCGAGGCGTTATAATATCAATTAAATATCTGTCTTTTGCTACGTTTGCCGTAATATGCACTGCTAATGCATCCCAATCAATACCTGAGATTGATATCCACAAAATCAAACCAACTGAACTTCTCACTGGGCCTTATAGTTATTTTGTTCCTCCATATAATTATTATTATTTTCAACACATGGACAAGTTGGACTTTAAATTTGACTGGATTCGGCGTGACGGCACCGTATATCCACTGAAAGAACCAAAGCAGCCTTTTACCACAAATTATACCTTTAAAAAAAATACCTACACATTAGATCAATACATGAAACGAAATGCTATAACTGGGTTTCTCATTCTTAAAGATAATCAAATTGTTTATGAGCGTTACTTTCATGGCGCCAATCAACACGCTCGGTTTCTGACCAATTCTGTTGGAAAATCGATTACATCAACATTATTTGGGATTGCGCTTACAGAGGGAAAAATCAACAGTATTGATGATCCCGTTATAAAATATCTGCCAGCGTTGAACCAGAGTGGTTATCAGCATGTCACGCTTAGACAAGCTCTTGAAATGGCAACAGGTGTTGATCTCACTTACAATCCATATGATCTTCACTCTTCAACACACCGATTTAATACCGCTGCTCTTACCGGCGTACCCTCATATATGAATTTGCTCAAATCAGTGAAAGCTGATCCAAAAATCAAGCCAGGCACTTTATTTGATTATGAAAATGAAAATTCCCAAGTATTGGGGTTTGTTATCGAAAAGACCACTGGCATGCCATTTAATGAATATCTACAGAAAAAAATATGGAGCAAAATCGGCGCACAAAGCGATTCTTTTTTATACAGAGCAAAAACTCAACCAGATCAATGCGCATTTGGCTGCCTTAGCGCAACTTTGCGTGATTATGGACGTTTTGGTTTAATGATGATGAATGGCGGAACATTGGCTGGAACACGTGTCGTTGATTCTTCATGGATAAAAAAAGCAACAACCCCGGTTAAATATGCTGTTCCAATGAAAGAGAATGATAATTTAGAAGATAGCGAGACGACTGGCTACGGTTATCAATGGTGGATTCCTGCAGGTAATGACCATGCTTTTCAAGGACTAGGGATATTCGGGCAGATATTATATATTAATCCAACAAAACATATTGTTATTGTTCAAACAGCTGCATGGCCAAAGCCAGAAGATAACGATCGATGGGATGAATCTGCGAAAGTAATGGATGCTATTGTTGCGGAAATTTCGAGGGTGTAATTTAACTGTGTCAGGCGTGCTGCGACCGGCAAGTATTATTTTTTGTTCTGTCCGGGAACCCGCTAACAAATCTGAATGAGCCATCTCACTGCAAAGGTATGCCATCTACCTAGAACATACCTTCCCTATGAGATAATGCAATTTTATGGGTTAGCTCATTCCGGACAGAATAAAAAATAATACTTGCCGGTCGCAGCACGCCTGACACAGTTAAATTACACCCTCGAGATTTCTCAATAGCCATTTCAGTTTATTAAAAAGCTCGAATACAACGTACTCTAAGCAGCGTATTTTTCTTATAAGTGGCGCCATAATCACGACGACCGCCTGAAACATTCCACGCGCTATTAAATGCATATTCTGTAGAACTCCAGTACGGACTTTGATTAAAATCTTCACCGCCGTGCGCTTTAGCTGTTTCTATGATTTTTGCTGTCATTCTCCCTTGACCCAGCATGAGAGCGAGCTCTTTTTTTGCGGGTAAATACCAATCAGAATAACCTTGATTATGGCTATTAGCGCAAATGCTTGCCGCTTGCGCTCGTTTAGAACCAATAGTGGCTATGATAGTTTGTGTATTGGCTTTCCCAGCATAAGGTTTATCGCCGATAGCCCCTGTTTTACCTGGCGGTGTAGTATCCCACGCATAACCTGAGGCACTTGGTGCATCGTTAATATCAACTATCAATCCGTGCTGATACTGTTTTTCTGGGTCTAACCAATAGATCACACCACCTTGGTGATAAGCACCAACATATAAGTTATCTGCTTTTGTATTCGAACCGGAAATTGCAGCATACGCGGTGAGAAAAGCACTGCTTGTTACTAATACTAATATCCCTAAAATTTTTTTCATGTCATCTCCTTGATATTTTGCAATGCATTTCATTGGCATTGACTTCATAACCCGATAATACTTAATACTATTTGATTATCTTATCATTAGCTCACGCAATAGTGCAAAAGACAATCATCACACAAAATTACTGAAAGAAGGGTGTCATGGACAAAAGGCATTGCCTTACAGTTTAAAAAAGCATCTTCTTAAATTCCAGATGTACAATAGACTTTACATATGAAAATGTATAGTCTATTGTACCCTTGGTTGCTAATTAAGTTTGAAAGGGGTGTTATGCCAAGAATCTTGGGGAAATTAACTATACACAACGCCATTCCAGAGTTAAGGAACAAAATGGCTTGGACGCAACAGGAGTTAGCCGACGCTATAGACGTGACAAGGGGTACGATTATTGCTTTAGAAAAGGGTAGCTATAATCCATCACTGGAGCTTGCATTTAGGTTGGCTAAAATTTTTAAAACCGGTATTGAAAATATATTTTTTGAAAAAAGGGGGCATTCGTGAATAAAATATGTCGTTACATGCAAAATTATCTTCTTTATGGATTTGTATTTGTGATTGCTTTATTGATTTGGGGAGCGTGGTTAGCGTATTTTTCACCACTTGGCCTTATCACAGATAATAATATAGTTATCAGAATTCTACATGAACTATTGTCTTATAATTTAATATTTTGGTTTGCAAATTTAGTGCTTTATATGGTTTTTCTGGTTGTCATTCCTAGCGTCCGTGAAAAAACGTTAAGTCGCTTAGCGAACCTTCAAGAAAGGGATGAACGAGAAGAATATATCACCGGAAAAGCCGCTCGCGCATCTTATATTGCAACTCTGAGCTTAACGTTATTTTTCCTGTTTTTTTCATTAATTAATATATATTTATCTAAATTAAATCAAACTAATCCAGAAAAACCCGGGCATTCAGTGGGCATTGGCATTCATTATAGTTTCTTCAGCAAATCAAAAGTTATAGAAACCTCCAATGAGTCCAATGAGCAAGTAGCTATTATTTTTGATACAAACCAATTCTCTCTATCTAGCTCAACAATTATTTTAATGTTTTTAGGTTGGCAATTATTAATATTTAACCTTGCTGCAAGAAGAGAGCGCTCGAAGGATTTATAATTTGAAAAACCTAACAAACACCCTACGCAAGCATGATATTTTTTGATGAGAAAGAAAATGAACCTAATTATATTTGACATTGATGGCACATTAACACAAACCAATGAGATGGATTCAACATGTTTTGCTCAAGCCATCGAAGACGCTTTACAAATTAAAGGTCTTAATACAGATTGGGCATCCTATCGCTATTCGACTGATTCAGGTTTGTTAAAGGAAATATATGAATCTTTTTTTAAAAGAGAGCCGACAAAACAGGAAGTAATTTCAATTCAAGAACGTTTTGTAACTTATTTAAATAATGCTTGGACAGTCAACCGTGCATTAATCACCCCTATTCCTGGCGCTGATACCCTATTTCAGAAAATTGATTCGCTCGCTGTTAGCAGTGCCACAAATCCGCGCATAAACAGCGAACAATTAATTCAAAATTAAAGCGCGTAACCACCGCGGTACACGCGCATTTAATATAAGTTAACGAAAATCCGCCTGACCGCTATTGCGGCCATAATGCCGAAGCT
>DATAXC010000147.1:0-6174 GCA_036266895.1 Gammaproteobacteria bacterium | reverse complement strand
GACTGCGGAACCGAAGTTTTTAGTGTTATGGGAAGCACAATTTGGTGATTTTGCGAATGGTGCGCAAGTGGTGATTGACCAATTTATTAGTTCAGGCGAACAAAAATGGGGACGCTTATGCGGGTTAGTGATGTTGTTGCCGCATGGTTATGAAGGAATGGGCCCCGAACATTCTTCTGCACGTTTAGAACGGTATTTGCAATTATGTGCCCAAGATAATATTCAAGTTTGTGTGCCGACTACCCCTGCACAAATATTTCATTTATTGCGACGGCAAATGCTGCGGCCTTACCGCAAACCGCTGATTGTCATGACACCCAAGAGTTTATTGCGTCATCCAGCAGCAGTGTCACCATTAGAAGAATTAGCCAATGGTGAATTTCAATTAGTTATCCCAGAAGTGGACGAAATCAATACCAAAAAAGTAGATCGAGTGATATTCTGTTCAGGTAAAATTTATTATGAATTGCTGGAACAACGGCGCGAGCAAAAAATAGACAACGTGGCTATTTTACGTATTGAACAGTTATATCCATTTCCACAAGCAGCGATTGAAAAGGTTCTTGCGCCATATCAGTCAGTAAAAAATGTAATATGGTGCCAAGAAGAACCACAAAATCAAGGTGCGTGGACGATGATACAACCTTATTTATTAGCGCTGTTAACCAACGGACAGCAATTAAGCTATGTTGGCCGACAAGCGTCTGCATCACCTGCGGTGGGTTATCATGCTGTACATGAAAGTGAACAACACGCTATTGTGGGGAGTGCTCTAATATAAAAAAGTCTATTTCCCCTCCCCCGTTTACGGGGGAGGGGAAATGAGAGAGAGCATCTTGTGATTTGTGGTTTTGGGTAGTCTTTGTAACATAAGTTATCCCCTCCCCCGTTTACGGGGGAGGGTGCCCGAAGGGCGGGAGAGGGCTGGTGAAGGTTCACTCAAAATTATAGTGATGATCAAGCATTACAGTTTAACTAAGGAAAAAACGATGACGATAGAAGTTAAAGTACCCATGTTGCCGGAATCTATTTCCGATGCAACGGTTTCTACTTGGCATAAAAAAGTAGGAGATCCTGTTTCTCGTGATGAAAATCTTGTTGATTTAGAAACAGATAAAGTAATGCTTGAAGTTCCGTCGCCAGTTGATGGTGTTTTAAAAGAAATTGTTACGCAAACAGGCGGTACGGTACAGGCACAAGCCGTCATTGCGCGTATTGAAGAAGGCGCTGCTGCAACTGCGCAACCAAAAGCAGCAGAGAAAGAACAGACAGCAAAAAAACCATCGGCACCTTCTGCACCTGCTACTGAACCAGCACCAGCGCCAGCTGCAAAAGCTGCGCCAGCTACTGTTGTCACACATGTTGCTGAATTGTCTGCGTTGAGTCCCTCTGCGCGTCGCGCTGCAGCCGGACAAGAGATGGAAGCAGCTAAGCGTGCAAGTCAGCCTGCCGCTGCAACGACTAATAATCGTTCACAAACCAGTGAAAATTTTGTCAGCGATAGCGAGCGGCCCGAAAAACGCGTGCCGATGACACGTATGCGCGCACGTATTGCTGAGCGTTTGTTAGAAGTCACGCAAACGACCGCGATGTTGACGACATTTAATGAAATTAACATGGCACCGGTAATGGAAATTCGTAGTCGTTATCGTGAAAAATTTGAAAAGAAATATAATGTACGTTTAGGTTTTATGTCATTTTTTGTTGTTGCTTGTGTGGAAGCATTAAAACGTTCACCAATCGTGAATGCATCATTAGATGACAATGATATTGTTTATCATGGTTATTATGATATTGGTGTTGCTGTTTCTACTGAGCGTGGTTTAGTGGTACCCGTCTTGCGAGATGCTGATCAAATGAGTATGGCAGCTATCGAAAGTAAAATTGTTGAATCGGCAGAAAAAGCGAAGACGGGTAAATTGACCTTAGAAGAAATGCAAGGCGGTACGTTTACTATTACTAATGGCGGTGTGTTTGGTTCTTTGATGTCGACACCGTTATTAAATACCCCGCAATGTGCAATTTTAGGCATGCATAAAATTCAAGAGCGGCCAGTTGTTGAAAATGGCCAAATTGTTATTCGGCCGATGATGTATGTGGCACTTTCTTATGATCATCGATTAATTGATGGGAAAGAATCGGTGACGTTTTTGGTGTCGGTGAAAGAGTTATTAGAAGATCCGGCAAGATTAATGTTAGAGGTGTAATTCTTAGGCCCCCCCTCCCTAACCCTCCCCCGCAAGGGGGGAGGGGGTTTGCTCGTGCTTCTCCTCCCCCGTGTAAGGGGAGAGGGGATTGCTCGTGTGCTTCTCCTCCCCCCTTGCGGGGGAGGGTGCCCGAAGGGCGGGTGGGGGGATGAGAGGGTGTTTTTTATTTATTTGGAGTGGATATGAACTTACATGAATATCAAGCAAAACAATTATTAGCACAATACGACTTACCGGTTTCTCGCGGTGAAGTAGCCACAACAGTTGAGCAAGCGCTTAGCATCGCCGATAAAATGGGTACTTCGCGTTGGGTAGTGAAAGCACAAGTACATGCAGGCGGTCGCGGTAAAGCAGGTGGTGTAAAATTAGTTTCTTCAAAAGAAGAAGTTGCGCAAGTCGTCAAAGCTTTGCTAGGTACGCACTTAGTGACTTATCAAACTACTGCTGAAGGTCAACCAGTGAATCAAGTCTTGATTGAAGAACCGTGCGATATTGCTAAAGAATTATATTTAGGCGCGGTAATCGATAGAGCAACGCAACGCGTTACCTTTATGGCTTCCACTGAAGGTGGTGTGGAAATTGAAAAAGTTGCAGAAAAAACACCAGAAAAAATCTTAACCATTACCATTGATCCGTTAGTGGGTGTGCAACCTTATCAAGGCCGACAATTAGCATTTGCTTTGGGTTTGCAAGGTGAGCAAATCAAGCAATTTGTTCATTTAATAATGGGCTTAGGGAAAATGTTTAATGTGTTAGATTTCAGTTTATTGGAAATTAATCCATTAGTGATTACCAAAGCCGGCAAACTATTGTGTTTAGATGCGAAGATCAATATTGATGATAATGCCCTCTATCGTCAACCAGAATTGCGCGCTATGCGTGATGCTTCGCAAGAAGATGAGCGTGAAAATCGTGCACGTGAATGGGAATTAAATTACATTGCTTTAGATGGTGACATTGGTTGTATGGTCAATGGGGCAGGTTTAGCAATGGCTACCATGGACATGATTAAATTGCATGGCGGCAATCCAGCAAACTTTTTAGATGTAGGCGGTGGCGCAACCAAAGAGCGTGTTGCCGAGGCATTTAAAATTATTTTGTCCGATAAAAAAGTCAAAGCGATTTTGATTAATATTTTTGGCGGTATTGTTCGTTGCGATTTAATTGCAGAAGGCATTATTGGCGCAGTTTCGGAAGTGGGAACAAAATTACCGGTTATTGTGCGTTTAGAAGGAAATAATGCTGAATTAGGCGCTAAATTATTAAGTGACAGCGGCTTAAATATTATTGCTGCGACGAGTTTCACTGACGCCGCAAAAAAAGTAGTTGAAGCTGCACATACAAGTAACTAATAAATAGTAAATTTTTGCTCCGATTGAAAAGAGGTTGTTCTTATGAGTATTCTTGTTAATAAACAAACTAAAGTAATTTGCCAGGGTTTTACTGGCAAACAAGGCACGTTTCATTCTGAGCAAGCGATTGCTTACGGTACCCGCATGGTCGGTGGCGTGACGCCGGAAAAAGGTGGGCAAACCCATTTAGGATTGCCGGTATTTAATACGGTCAAAGAAGCTTACCGAACAACGCAAGCCGATGCGTCAGTGATTTATGTGCCTGCGCCTTATTGTAAAGATTCTATTTTGGAAGCCATTGAAGGGGGTATCAAATTAATTGTTTGTATTACCGAAGGTATTCCGGTATTGGATATGTTAGAAGTAAAAGCGTGTCTCGATCAACATCCCAATGTACGTTTAATTGGTCCTAATTGCCCCGGCGTGATTACACCGGGTGAATGTAAGATTGGCATTATGCCAGGTTATATTCATCAACCAGGCAAAGCTGGCATTGTGTCTCGTTCGGGTACGTTAACCTATGAAGCGGTTAAACAAACTGCTGATTTAGGAGTTGGACAAAGTACTTGTGTTGGTATTGGTGGTGATCCTATTCCTGGCACCAACTTTATTGACGTGTTAGCGTTATTTGAGAAAGATCCAAAAACAGAAATCATTATCATGGTTGGTGAAATCGGTGGCAGCGCAGAAGAAGAGGCAGCGGAGTTTATTAAACATCATGTGACGAAACCTGTGGTGGCATATATTGCCGGTGTCACTGCGCCAGCGGGTAAGCGTATGGGCCATGCCGGTGCGATTATTGCAGGTGGTAAAGGTACTGCTGCGGAAAAGTTTAAAGCATTAGAAGCCGCGGGCGTGCATACTGTACGTTCTCCTGCTGAAATGGGTAAGAAAGCAGCAGAGGTATTAGCGGAAATAGCATAACCGAGGAGGCACCTTTGCTTGACCCAAAATTGATTCGCAACAACATTGATAATATTGCCACGCGCATCAAGACGCGTGGTTTTGTTATGGATGTCAAAAAGTTTAACGCGCTAGAAGAGCAACGTAAACAATTACAAATCAATATGCAAGCATTGCAAAATGAACGAAACCAACGTTCAAAAGAAGTCGGTTTTGCCAAAGCGAAAGGCGAACCTGCCGAAGCATTATTAACTGGATTAAAAGAATTAAGCGAGCAATTAAAATTAGCAGAAGAACAATTTGCTAATGTACAAGCAGAATTAGATGATTTTTTAGCATGCATACCCAATCTGCCGCACGAATCAGTGCCAGTAGGGCGTAGTGAAGATGATAATGTCGTGTTACGTCATTGGGGTGAACCGAAAGCATTTACTTTTATCCCTAAAGATCATGTTGAATTAGGTGCAAAACAAGGTTGGATCGATTTTGAAACCGCTGCCAAATTATCTGGTGCACGTTTTGTTGTGATGCGTGGGCCGCTAGCCCGATTACATCGCGCCTTAATTCAATTTATGTTGGATTTGCATATTCGCGAACATGGTTACCAAGAAATTGTCGTGCCGTATCTGGTCAATGCGGCTTGTTTATTTGGTACTGGTCAGTTACCGAAAATGAAAGAAGATTTATTTGCGGTATCAGGTGAAGAAGAACGTTATTTAATCCCAACCGCAGAAGTACCGGTTACCAATACCGTACGAGAAGACATTGTTGCTGCCGCACAGTTACCAATTAAATACGTTTGTTATAGCTCCTGTTTTCGCAGTGAAGCAGGCTCTTATGGCAAAGATATGCGGGGCATGTTACGCCAACATCAATTTGAAAAAGTTGAATTAGTGCAAATTGTGCGGCCAGAGCTGTCTTATCAAGCATTAGAAGAATTGACGCATCATGCCGAAACTGTCTTACAGCGTTTAGCGTTGCCTTATCGAGTGGTAGCGCTTTGTACCGCAGATCTTGGCTTTGCTGCAGCAAAAACCTATGATTTAGAGGTATGGCTGCCTGGACAGCAGCGTTATCGTGAAATTTCCTCGTGTAGTAATACGGAAGCATTTCAAGCGCGCCGCATGAAAGCCAGATGGCGGGATGAGGCGGGTAAAATTGATTTACTGCATACCTTAAACGGTTCCGGATTAGCGATTGGCCGTACTTTAATTGCTGTCGTGGAAAATTACCAAGATGAATTGGGCCGAATTCATGTGCCAGCGGTATTGCAGCCTTATATGGATGGGTTGAAGGTGATAGAGTAGGAGAGAGCTAGCGCTTTTGCCTCTCCCACAAGGGGAGAGGCAATACTTCTCTTTATTTTCAATATTATGCAATTGAATCTAAGCATTAATACTAGGAACATATCATGCACATCATTAGCTATTTACTGCTGCTTATCATTGTTATTTTTGGTGTGACGTTTGCAACTTTAAATTCAGAATCAGTGACGATCAATTATTACCTAGGCCAAAGTACATTACCACTTTCCTTGTTACTTGTTTTGGTGTTTGCTTTAGGTTGTTTAATGGGCATCATCGTCGGGTTTTGGTTGTTATTGAAATCCAAAGTATCCAACTATCGTCTCAAGCAGCGTTTAACTTTAGCTGAAAAAGAAATTGAGAATTTACGGGCTATTCCGATACAGGATAAGGTGTAATGAAAATTTT
>DATAXC010000140.1:0-2804 GCA_036266895.1 Gammaproteobacteria bacterium | reverse complement strand
GCCTATGCCACAAGTGGGAAAGCAGGGTGCATCATTAGTTTTGTTTCTTTATTCTCACGCTTTCTATAGAGCATAAAGAGTGTGTCATTTAAGTACCCGCTACAAGAGCCTGCCCCGCACACGAAACGCGTTGCGGGGAATAAAATTTCAGTTTTGTCGTGCACCGAATCATACTATACTCCCATGCGCATAGCCCCAAAGTTGTTTAAAATTGAGGAATCATCATCATGGAAAAAGTAGATTATCTGATTCACGGTAAACACATCATCACCTGTGAAGAACACAACCAAGTATTAAAAAATCATACCCTAGTATTAAAAAACGGAAAAATCATCGCCATTACCCCTACTGCCAGCGTACGCAATACTTACGCAGCTACACATGAATATGATTACGATAAACATGCGCTATTACCCGGCCTGGTCAATAGCCATACTCACATCACAATGAATATTTTTCGTGGTCTTTCTGATGATTTAGCCTTAATGGATTGGTTAACCAATCATATTTGGCCAGCAGAAGGAAAATGGTTGAGTAAAGAATTAGTTTATGATGCTTCTCTGTTAGCTATCGCAGAAATGATTAGAGGCGGCACCACTTGTTTTAATGATATGTATTTCTTTCCAGAAGCAACAGCGCAAGCAGCAGAATTAGCAGGGTTACGTGCTTATATTGGCATGCATATATTTAATATTCCCAATGGCTGGGCAAAAACATTCGATGAATGTTTCACAAAAGGATTAGCGTTTTATCAAGCTTACAAAAATCATCCGCTTATCACACCGACTATCGCGCCACATTCTACTTACACATTATTACTAGAGCAATTTCCAAAAATAAAAGACATTGCCGATCAATATCAATTAAAAATTAATATTCATTTACAAGAAGCTTACCCAGAAACACAAGCCTTTATCGCACAACACAACAAAACACCGTTACAAGCTTTACATGATTTGGGTATGGTTTCTCCGCAGTTATTAGCTATTCATATGGTACATGCGACTGAAGAAGATTGTGCGATCTTGCAACAAACGAAAGCTAACGTGGTACATTGTCCAGAATCGAATATGAAATTAGCAAGCGGCACCTGCCCCATTGAAAAAATGCGCCAACTCGGCGTCAATATCGCACTGGGTACCGATGGCGCAGTCAGCAATAATGATTTGGATATGTTCGGTGAAATGCGTTCGGCCGCATTTATTGGTAAAGTATCCACGCAAGAGCCGACAGCAGTACCCGCAGAAGCCGCATTGAAAATGGCAACGATAAATGGCGCAAAAGCCTTGAGTTGCGATCATCTGATTGGTTCATTAGCGGTTGGCAAGTCAGCTGATTTTATTGCGATGGATTTAGAGCAAATCGAAACCCAGCCGCTTTACCATCCCGTTTCGCAGATTGTTTATGCTGCCGGACGGCACCAAGTGACCGATGTCTGGGTCGCTGGTAAGCAATTGATGAAAAACCGGCAATTATTGACGTTAGATGAAAAAGCATTGCTGGCCAAGGCTAAAGAATGGCGCAATAAAATTAAATAAGGTATAGTACGCGGCTTATCCCCCCTCACCGAATGTATATGGATGAGGCCCTCTCCCTCGTACCCCTCTCCCGTAAACGGGAGAGGGGAGCGCAAATATTCGCGGAAGGAGATGAGAGAGAGCAATTGCAAAGCCAAATTATTGAGCCTAATTGCTTCCGGAGAGGTGAGAATAAAGGTTATTAATTTTATCTAAATTCTACGGAGTATATGCTCCTCGTGATTGGATTTGCGGCTAGGCGCCGCGAAGCCGAGCGCGCGGAGTGTACACCGAGTACATGAGCACGCGAGGCGAGCGGCAACAACGCCGCAATTCAATCACGAGGAGCTAAAAGAAAATGTCGAAAGAACAAACTTTATCTATTATCAAGCCCGATGCTGTAGCTAAAAATGTCATCGGCCAAATCATTGATCGTTTTGAAAGAAACGGTTTACGCATTGCCGCCGCGAAAATGGTGCGTTTATCGCGTAAACAAGCTGAACAATTTTATGGTGTTCACAAAGAACGTCCATTTTTTGCCGCTTTAGTCAATTTCATTAGTTCTGGCCCGGTTTTGGTGCAAGTGTTAGAAGGTGAAAATGCAGTTGCGATTAATCGCACCATCATGGGTGCAACTAACCCGAAAGAAGCAGCGGCTGGCACTTTACGTGCAGATTTTGCTGATTCGATTGATCACAATGCGGTTCATGGTTCTGATGCTGCAGATACCGCCAAACAAGAAATTGCTTTTTTCTTTCAACCTGAAGAAATTTTTGCTTACGTGCCAGAAAATGAACTTGCTTAATTTACTGGGGTTAGATCGCAATGGTATGCAAGCCTTGTTCATCAGCATGGATGAAAAGCCTTATCGCGCTGAACAAGTGTTGAAATGGCTGCATTTGCATGGTGTACAAGATATACAAGCGATGACTAACCTCAGTAAATCTTTACGGCAAAAATTAGCAGAAAGCGCTGAAATCACTTTGCCGCAAGTGATTTATGAAAAAGCGGCTAGTGACGGCACTTATAAATGGTTGCTGCGTTTAAACGATGGTAATTGCATTGAAACAGTATTCATCCCAGAAAAAACCCGCGGTACTTTATGTATTTCTTCTCAAGTCGGTTGTGTATTAAATTGTGATTTTTGCTCTACCGGTAAACAAGGATTTAATCGTAACTTAACGACGGCAGAAATTATCAGCCAACTTTGGATTGCAGTACGTAAATTATCGCAAAACAATGGCATGCACGACCATCAGGTTACCAATGTCGTGATGATGGGCATGG
>DATAXC010000138.1:0-6078 GCA_036266895.1 Gammaproteobacteria bacterium | reverse complement strand
GCGCGGCAGCAATAGGCGTATACCCTTCACTCCCTTCCGCCGGATTAACCTTCATCTCTAATATCTTCCACCTACCCTCTTCCTTCACTAAACGATACATCACCGGTATCACTGTGCCATCTTGCGCATACAGGGTACCTCTTAATACCCCTGCGTCACCCGTCACTTCCTTGCTGGTAAAATGTGTGCGGATAATCTCTTTTAAAATCGAGTGATCTTCTATAAATTTTTCAAATTGTGCCAACGAAGTCGCTTGCTGGAAGGCTTGCGACGCGTAACCATAAGCTCGCGGCATATTACCTTTTTTAATGGCAATTAATTGCCGGTCTACCACTCGAGTCATATCGCTTAATACATAAAAAATTGCGCCAACAATCAACATAAGCAATACCACGCTGGCTATGACACTGGTAATAACCAGTTTTTTCTTAAACTTTTTCTTAGTGGCTGTCATGATTTTTTCCTGTATATGCGTACTTGTATAATACGTGGTCCTTTCATTTTTTCTATGACCATAGAAAACTGTTTAAATTTAATTTGCTGCCCTTTATGCGGCATCGCTGCCAAATAAGCCAAAATAAGCCCCGTCACTGTATCGACTTCTTCTTCAATGTTTTCCAGCTCATCGTCGATATCAATGTCCAGTGCGCGTTCTAGCGTGTAAATAGAGGCATTCCCGGGGACCAGAAAGCTACCATCTTCTTCCTGTGTCCAATCATCTTTGGTTCGATGAAATTCATCTTGAATACGCCCTACGAGCAAGTGCAGTAAGTTATCTAGCGTCACAAACCCAATTAAATTGCCGCCTCTATAGTTATAGACTAAAGCAAAATGCGGCATACCGGTACGAAATTTTCTTAATAACTCTAATGCAGGTAAACGTCGTGATACTTTAATAATTGGACGCATTAGATTTTCTAATTTCTCTATCTTTGGTTTAGGATAATATGACGAAAAAATATCTTTTATGTGCACAATGCCCATAATTTGATCTTTTTTAGCATTGTAAACCGGATAGCGACTATACTGATGTTTTAATACTTCTGCTAATGCTTCTGCCATCGTTTGTGTTGTATTGAGCATCACTATTTCTTCAGGCGGCCGCATAATATCAGTAACTATCAAATCACCCAGATCAAGCGTATGCTCCAAAATCTTTTGTTCGTATTGAGCAAGCTCCCCATGTGAATAACTGCTACTTAAAATTAATTTCAATTCTTCTGTTGAATAAAAATGTTCTTTTCCGTGCGCATCGCCCAAACCAATTAATTTCAATAATGCATTCGAACAGGAGTTCATTAACCAAATTGCCGGATACATGAGCCAATAAAAACCATAAAGTGGTAAAGCTGTCCAAATAGAAACCTGTTCGGATCGGCGTATCGCTAAAGATTTTGGCATTAATTCGCCTACGACAATATGTAAAATGGAAATCAACACAAAAGAACAGGTTAATGCTGTTGCGGTAATCACCTCAGGAGAAAATGGACCCGCCCAATAAAATACAGATTCAAATAAATGCGCGAACGCTGGTTTACCGACCCAGCCTAATCCTAATGAAGCTAAAGTAATGCCGAGCTGGCAAGCAGACAGATAAGCATCTAAACGGCCATGAACCTCAGCTAAAATGCGTCCGCGCACCCCATATTCATTTTTAATCGCAGACACGCGGGTGTGGCGCAGCTTGACCATGCCAAACTCTGCCGCCACAAAAAAAGCATTCAAGAAAACCAGGAAAAGAGCGAGCAATACCCACAGTATCGTCATATTGTTTATCCTACTGACTTTTCCCTTAAAGAATTGTTAATGGTATAATGGGTAAGTAACAAGAGGCAAGAAACAAGAGACAAGAAACAAGAGACCGGAGATAGGAAAGACAAGAGATAGAAGACAAGAGGCGGTAAACAAGCATATTACCGGTTTTTTCTTGTTTCCTGTTTCTTGTTTCTTGCCTCTTGTTTCCTGCCTCTTGTTTGAACAGGGAGTTCAACGCAATGAAACTAAAGCTCACCATAATGCTAGCTTATTGCATTTGTTGTTTGCTAAACCCCCTCGCTTTTGGGTATCGTTGTTATAAAGGTGACTGCGGACGGAATCAGTCATTTAATGACACATATCCACAATATGCGCAATATAATGCACAACCTTCACCGCAAACAGGCTGTGCCCGCGATGAACAAGATCGTTGTCAATGCACCGATCCTGGTTGTAAATTGTTAGATACGTTTCATAGTAGCTGCCTGACCACTAGCCGTTGCTGTGAAGCATTTGGTAATATCGGTGCTAGGTAACAGAGGCACTAGAAATAGGAAAAACGGTTGTCTTTGAGACAAGGTACAATGAAAAAGGAGTATATCTTGAGAAACAGTATGTTATTACCCATCTTATTAAGCATCGCTCTTGGTATCCTCTGCGGCATTTTTTTCCCAAAAGAAATGATCGCGATTAGTTGGGTCGGCCAAGTGTTTATTAACTTACTTAAATTAATTGTATTACCACTCATCTTCTGTGCATTAGTTAGCGCTATCACCTCTTTAGGCGGGGTAAAACGCTTAGGCTCGATTGGGATTTATACCTTAAGTTATGTCTTAATCAGCGTTGCTATTGCTGTCGTCATTGGTCTGGTATTGTTAAATGTCTTTCAACCGGGTGTGGGTATTCCGCCCAGCTTGATCTTGGCTAACGCCGAACCGACTGATCTCGCGCCAATGCCTTTTTCATCTTATATTTTAACGCTGTTTCCACCGAACATTGTCGAAGCCGCTGCAAAATATGAAATCATGCCGATTGTCTTTTTTAGCATTATCTTTGCAATTGCCTGCCTAGCGGTGGGCAAAGCAGCAACGCCTGTGGTTAATTTCTTCATTGGCTTACGCGATATTCTGATCAAAATGATCTTGTGGTTAATGTTTTTGACACCGATTGGCTTATTTTCTTTATTAGGTACTGCTGTCGCCCAAGCATCCATTGAACGGTTGTTATTACAAAGCTTAGCCGGTATGTTGATCTTCATTTTCATTTTTTTATGCGGGTTACTCTTTCAATTTTTATGGCAAGCTGCTGCTGTCGCTTGGATAACCAAAAAAAACCCAAAACAATTTATCTCTTCTGCTTCTAACGCATTAATCACTGCTTTTGCGACTTCCAGTTCAATGGCAACCTTGCCGGTTACCATGTTAGTTGCTAAAAACCAAGGGGTAGATGATGATGTTGCGCGGTTTGTCTTGCCTTTGGCAACGACGATTAACTTAGCTGGTACTGCGATGTATGAAGCCGTATCTGCCCTATTCTTTTGTCAGATACTAGGCTTTGATTTATCTATCCCCGCTCAAATTGGTATTTTTATTACCGCTATCTTAGCTGGGATGGGCGCAACCGGCATACCCGAAGGTGGATTAGTCACCATGGTAATGGTATTACGTACGGTCAACGTACCGACTTCCGCCATTGGCTTATTACTACCATTTGATCGTATACTCGATCGATTTCGTACCATGACCAATGTCTGGGGCGATTTGGCTTGTGCAGCCATCGTCGATCACCTACAAAAAAGACAAAATAAATGAACGTTGAACAAACAAAAATTTACAGTGTCAGCCGTCTAAATAATGAAGCGCGTCTGTTACTCGAAAGCACATTTATCAATATTTGGGTAGAAGGTGAAATTTCCAATTTCGCTGCGCCGCATTCTGGTCATTGGTATTTTTCACTGAAAGATGCCAGCGCCCAAGTGCGTTGCGCCATGTTCAAAGGCAGCCAACGAAAATTAGGCTTTACCCCAAAAGACGGTTTGCATGTGTTGATTAAAGCGCGTGTCAGCTTGTATGAAAACCGTGGTGAATTTCAATTAATTGCTGAAACCATGGAAGAACGTGGTGAAGGTCGGCTGCAACAAGCGTTTATCGCTTTAAAGAAAAAATTAGAAGCAGCGGGTTTATTTAACCCAGCAATAAAAAAACCATTGCCGATTTATCCCAAACAAATTGGTGTGATTACTTCCGCAACTGGTGCTGCTATTCGCGATATTTTAACGGTTTTACAACGGCGTTATGCTTGCGTACCAGTGATTATTTACCCTACGTTGGTCCAAGGAGAAACTGCTGCGCCTAATATTGTTCGCGCTATTCAAATCGCTAATCAACGTCAAGAATGTGATGTACTGATCTTAGCCCGCGGCGGTGGTTCACTAGAAGATTTGTGGCCTTTCAATGAAGAGAGTGTTGCGCAGGCCATTTATCAAAGCCAATTACCCATTATCAGTGGTGTCGGCCATGAAGTTGATTTCACCATTGCCGACTTTGTCGCCGATGTACGTGCACCCACTCCTTCTGCTGCAGCAGAATTGTGTACGCCTGATGTCGCTGAATTAATCTCACTTTTAGGACGTTATAAGCAGCAATTGTTACGACGTTTACAACACAAACTGGAAAGGTTAAAGCAACAGTTAGAATGGGTACAAAAGCATTTACAACAGCAACATCCTAAGCGTCGGCTATTAGAAAAAATGCAACGCTTAGATTTTTGTGAATTAACGTTAGTGCGCCTGATGGAAAGTAAATTACATCAATACCGTACCTTATTGGCCACCTGTGTGGCTAAGCTGGATGCATTCAGCCCACTAGCTACGTTAAAGCGCGGTTATGCGATTGTAACGAAAGAGCAGCGTATTATTTCTGATGTTGCGGAAGTCAATGTGGGTGATAAGGTTCAAGTGCGGTTGTCTAAGGGTGAGATGGATTGTGTAGTGTTGTAGTTAGAGTGAGTCCTCGCATTTGATTTTGTAGCGTTGTTGAATAAATATAAATACTAGTGTTTTTGCCTCTCCCCTTGTGGGAGAGGCCGACGCCGAAGGCGGCGGGTGAGGGGTGTTTCGTCTCCGCAAGCGGGAGAGGGTCAATACTTCGCCATTTTCGGATCAATTTCATTTGCCCAAGCCGTAATCCCGCCGCGCAAATTAAACACCTGTTTATAACCTTGCTGAATCAAAAATTCAGTGGCACGCCGAGCACGGCCACCGGCATGACAATGCACGATGATTTGTTTATCTGGGTCTAATTCTTTAAATCGCGTGGGTAATTCATTAATTGGAATTAAACAACCACCCAAATTACACACTGCATATTCATCCGAATTCCGCACATCGAGGATAATAATATCCGCACCAGCGTTTCGCAGCGCTTCTAGTTCTTGAACAGAAATTTCAGGTACGCTCATTTGTGTACTCCTAAAGACATCTTGTATTTTTAAGCTCACTACGTTCTCGGCTCGGACCCCGGATTCCGCTACGCTCCATCCAGGCTACGATATAAAAAAGTCTATTTTCCTTCCCCCATTTACGGGGGAGGGTGCCCGCGTAGGTTGGGCTGAGCAACGCGAAGCCCAACAATGGCGGTAGAGGGTTTGATATCAAATACCGTAGCCTGGGTGGAGTGCGTAGCACGGAACCGGGGGTGTCCGCCCGAGCCACAACGGCCACTCGCTTGCTGGATTTTATAGAAGTTGCTAAAATAGAACAATATTATATTTTTACTTTTTCGAGGTATCACTTATGTCAGACAAAGATGAGCGCTTAAAAAAACAGCAACAGGAAGAAGAGGAAAGAAGGAGGCTTGCTAAGCAAAAAATAGAAAAACAACAACAGCAACAGGTTGACAATAAAAATAAACCTGGCGAAAAAGAAAAATCAGATCAAGATAAAAAAGACAATTCTTCTAGGACACCCTCTCCATTTAAAACAAGACCGACCCCTAAATAAATGCAAACGCTTGAACGTACCTTCTATGACCGTGACACGCAACTCGTCGCGCAAGAGTTGCTGGGTAAATATTTAATTCATCAGCACGACGGTATAGAGCGTATCGGCAAAATTGTTGAAGTAGAAGCCTATCTCGGCCCGCATGATTTAGCAGCACATTCTGCCAAAGGTTTAACCGACCGTACAAAAGTAATGTTTGGGCCGCCTGGTTATGCTTATATTTATCTGATTTATGGTATGTATTACTGCATGAATGTGGTCACCGAACAAACGGGTCATGCTTCTGCTGTCTTAATCCGCGCAGTTGAACCGATCAAAAATAT
>DATAXC010000128.1:0-6573 GCA_036266895.1 Gammaproteobacteria bacterium | reverse complement strand
AGCATGGACATAAGCCGGGTCTGTCTTATCACCAGATAAATTTGCCGTGACTTGTTTGCCATCTTGCTGATGACTAAGTTTAGCATGTCCAGTTGAAACCTGATTAGCTTGCGTAGTAAAAGATTTTAGTTGTCCAAGTTGTTCCAGCGGTAAAGAAAAAAATCTTCGTCGACAACCAATAATTTGTGGCTTATCGCGGCGTATTTCTTCTAATTCGCTAGATTTTTTTTCTTCTTCTTTAATTTCCGCTAGAAACTGATTATCCGCTGTCTCAATATGTTTAACCAATCTTGCTTTCGAAGCATTTTCCGCTTCTGCAGAAAACTCCTTATTCATGGGTTTAGGCATCATTATCAATACATATCGACGATCTTGATTTATCTTCGAAATTGTGTATCCTTTCTCGCCCAAGAAAGCGTTTAATTTCTTCAGATATACATCTGTTGTTCTAAGACCATCTAAAAGAAACATGATCTCACCAGATGCAGTATATTTATCTGCATTCAGTATAATCTTATCAAGCTTTGTCAGGCGCGCCGCTTGAATTGCCGCATCCTTAGTAGTACTATAAGATTTGACTTGCTTATCTAAAAATGGTATTCGCTTGCTCTCCCTATTTACTGAATTTGATAATTGTGCATCAGAAGCGATTGGCGCTACAGTATCTACTATTCCTGCGCGTTCTGTTTTTTGTTTTGTATTTTTTTGTTTTAATTGGTTTTCATGAAATTCTTGATCTGTGTCATTTATCAATTTTTTTATTCTTTGTTGTTCTTCTATCGTTAGAGATGGAGAGCTAGTACGTTTACCGGATAATTTTAAGAATAAAGCAAATTTCCCTTTAACTTCATAAAACTCATTCGTTATCTCATGACCACTCCTCTCTAACTTTAATTTATTTATATTTTTAGCTAACAAAACTATATAGCCATCACTGCCTCTTATTTTATTTAAGGGTACCTTAACAGCTGGACTATTTTGATATAAAGAAAATTCTATGTGAGGAAACTGGTTGTTATTTGGCAAAAAAAACCGCGATTGCGGCACCGTAAGCTTTTCCTCGCTTACTTTTGACGGAGCCAGGCTACTAAACAATCTTCTTGTAGTTCTTAACATTTTATTATCTCCCTATTAATATTTTTTACATTTTTATTTTAAATAAACCCTACAACAACTTGTCCCGCAATCCATTTTCCCATGCTAATTGCGCATCACGTACTGGCAACGCAATCACATCATTCATAGATAATATCGGTGCAAGTGTTGTTTCACCGAGCGTGATCAATGGCACAGCGTATTTAGTAAATAATTCGCGCACCATTTTCGCCTTATCACGCGCTACTTCTAACACAAAACCACCGGTTTCTCCAAACAGTCTTTTTTCTACCGGCAATTCACCTGGTATTTGCACTTTAACACCAATTTGGTTAGCAAAACTCATTTCTGCCAACGCAACGGCAACCCCACCTTCCGAAATATCATGTGCAGCCAATATTAAACCTTGTTGAATAGCTGCTTGTACGGCTTGTATTTCATGATCAAAGTGCGCTAAATCGGGTTTTGGCACATTACAGCCTAATGCGGCCACTTCCGCGATTTGATAATAGACACTACCGCCGCATTCGTCTTTGCGTTCTCCGACTAAAAACAACATGGTTTCTGATCGTTTCAAATGATAAGTAATTGCTTTTCTAACGTCAGGCAACACCCCCAAACAACTAATCATTGGGCTAGGCGGGATAGCGCCTTGCGCAGATTCATTATAAAGAGAAACATTACCCGCAATCACTGGTAATGTCGTCGGCGTTATCGCGCTCATATTGCTATCATTGAAAACCGGTGCTGCTGCCGGCAAAACGCTGACTGCACGACAAGCTTCAGCAATACCACGTACCGATTCGACAAATTCATACATTTGTTCTGGTTTTTCTGGGTTACCAAAACATAAACAATCGGTTAGCGCAACTGGCATCGCGCCTACTGCCACCACATTACGTACCGATTCGACAACCGCATTCACTGCTCCCCAATAAGGATCAATTTTGTTGTAACGAGGATTATGATCTAGCGATAAAGCAATGCCCGTTTGGCGGATTTCTTCCGGATAAATATCATCATTAAACGGTTGCATGACCCCAGCATCAGCATAACCCGCTTCAATACGCGTGCGGCCTTGTACTTGCTTATCATACATTTCAACGATCGGCGCTCGTGAAGCAATATTTTCATGTGCTAATAAATCGAGCAACACCACATTCATGTCCGCTGGCATAGTTAAGTGTGGTTCCATCAAAGTTTGCGTCACCGGCGCGTGATAAGGACGATCATAGACTATCCCTTTCGTCACATCTGCCGCTTTCGCATGCACAATGGTTTTTCCACTGGCTTTGACCACAAATAAATCATCAGCACGCACTTTCCCGACGATTGCCGCACAAGCGCCTGCTGATACTTGCGGCAAGGCAAACGTTTCATTGTAATGTCGCAATACCAGCTCCGCTAATTCAGGCGGCACTACCCACATAAACCGTTCTTGCGTTTCTGAACATAAGACAACGGCTGGCAACAATCCTGCCATACCAGTTGGCACTTGATCTAACTCAATTTCTGCGCCATAACCACCCGCTTCGGCTAATTCGACACTGGCACAGGCAATACCGCCCGCACCTAAATCTTTAAATCCTACTTTATCAATCAGCTGTTGTTCTCGTAATAATTTAAACAATGCATAGTTTGCTTTTAAAATGTGCCGCTGTAAAAAAGCATTGGGCTCTTGCACTGCGCCTTTATTTTGTTCTTGTTGCGCCACATCTAAAGTTGAAGAGGCAAAGCTAGCGCCGCCAAAACCACTATTGTCGGTAGGTTTACCCACTAGAATAAATACATAATTTTCTGCATTGGCCGGTGCATAAGAATGGATCACGTGATCTTCACGCACGATGCCCAACGTCACCACCGTCACCAAACAATTTTCATTGTAAGCAGGATCATAATAAAGATCCCCAGCCAAATTCGCTATACCGAGCGGATTACCATAACCAGCAATCCCGCCAATCACGCCTTCGTGGATCCAATGCGTTTTAGCACGTTGAATATCGCCAAACCGCAAGCTATCAGCCACTGCAATGACTTCAGCGCCCATACAGCAGACATCACGCACATTACCGCCGACACCGGTTGCTGCGCCTTCATAGGGCACAATTTGCGAAGGATGATTATGTGATTCATGACTGACTACCACGCCATAACGCTTACCTTGGTTATCAGTGGCCACAGCGACAATACCCGCATCTTCTTTAGCGCCTAAAATCACATGCGGCGCTTCCGTTTTAAATTGCCGTAAATGTTTACGACTGCTCTTATATGAACAATGCTCGGAACCTTGAATCGACCATAATACGCATTCAGCAAAAGTAGGCGGGCGCTTTAATAAGGTGTTTTGAATAGTTAACGCTTCATCAACAGTAAGACTCAGACGATATTGTTGCAATAAAGCGGTAATGGCTTCACGAGATAATTTAGAAAAATCAAATAGTTCTGGTATAGCTTGCACTGATGCGCCCCTCTTACAACTTATTGTTTAGCAACCTTCAAGGCTACATAAGATAACGAGGTTTTAATAAATAATCCAGACTAGTGAAGTGAGTTGATTTAAACTAATAGACATTCCGTTCTACTGGTTTCATAATTTGCACCCCGCATCTGGCAAATAAAGTGGAGGATAGGGCATTGACCAACCCAGTTGTTGAATTGCGTGGTGTATATAAATCGATACATGATCACGCTATCTTGCACAATATTGACCTACAAGTGCGCGAAGGCGAATTTTTGACGTTGCTTGGCCCATCTGGCTGCGGCAAGACTACTTTACTACGCCTTATTTCTGGATTTGAAGATCCCACCCGCGGCAGCATTTATATCAACGGTAAAGATGTCAGCGGCCTGCCCCCGCATGAACGCCATGTACATACCGTTTTCCAAAGCTATGCTTTATTTCCGCACATGACTATTTTTGAAAACGTTGCCTTTGGCTTACGCTGTCAAAAAGTAGCTGCCTCTGAAATTAATGAGCGGGTTGCCGAAGTATTGAAAATGGTTAAGTTGGAAAATTATGCTTCACGTAAACCAAGCCAACTGAGCGGCGGGCAACAACAACGCGTTGCCATTGCACGTGCAACGGTAAATCGGCCACTGGTGTTATTATTAGACGAACCGCTTTCTTCACTTGATCATCGCTTACGTAAAGCCATGCAAATTGAATTAAAACAATTACAACGTAAATTAGGTATTACCTTTATTTTTGTTACCCACGATCAAGAAGAAGCGCTGTCGATGTCTGATCGCGTGGTTGTCATGCACGAAGGCCGCATTGAGCAAATTGGCACCCCGCGCGAAGTGTATGAAGTCCCACGTAATCTAAATGTGGCCACTTTTATTGGCGAAGTAAATATTTTGCCAGGCGAGATAACGCATATTGATGGTAACAAATTAACCATTGATATTTTTGGTAAATCACGCAAAGCAAAAAGCACTGATACGACCACTATGGGCGAGAAAGTGCATGTGTTAGTACGCCCTGAAGATACGCGCGTGTGGAATCAAGATGAGGTGGAAGATACCACTGAAATGTTTGCCGGTACTGTAGAAGAAGTCATTTACAAAGGAACAACCGTTGATCTGATTGTCCGTTTAACCAACAATAATGAAATGATCGCGGCCACGGAATTTTTTGACGAAGATGATGATCGTTTAGAATATAAATTAGGCGAGCAAGTCTGGGTCAATTGGACATCCGGCTGGGAGGTCATTTTGCCTTATGAAACCTAACCAAGGCTTTAAATATTTTTCATTGACTGCCCTGTGGCTTTGGCTATTTCTATTTGCCTTATTGCCTTTTGGTCTCATTTTATTAACGAGTTTCTTAAAACAAACCACCTCTATTTCGTTAGAAGCTTTTATTCAATTTCCAATCACTTTAGAAAATTATCAAAAATTAAATAATTTCATTTATCTGCATATCTTTCAAAAATCTTTCTTAATAGCCGGTTTAGCCACGCTATTCTGTTTATTATTGGGTTATCCTTTCGCTTATATTATTGCTCGCATGCAAAACCGCTGGAAAAGTTTTTGTATTTTACTCATTATCATTCCTTTTTGGACCAGTTCATTAATTCGCAGCTATGCTTTAATTGCGATCATCAAAACCAAAGGCTTATTAAATGCGTTATTACTCTATCTAGGGATCATTGACCAACCATTAGCGCTGTTATTTACCAATACAGCGGTCATTATTGGCTTGGTTTATAATTTACTACCGTTTATGATTTTACCTATCATGACCAATGTTGAACGATTAGATAATCAATTAATTGATGTTGCACGTGATTTAGGTGCAAATAAATTAACCATTTTCAAACGTATCATTATTCCACTCACCATGCCTGGTATTATTGCCGGCTGCATGCTGGTGTTTTTACCTGCGATGACGATTTTTTATATTGCCGATATTTTAGGTGGCGCAAAATCTATTCTGCTCGGTAATTTAATTCAAAATCAATTTTTAATCGCCGAAAATTGGCCAGGTGGCTCAGCAATCAGTATCGTCTTAACGTTAGTGTTAGCTGCTCTTTTATTAATTTATGTATGGGTAGCACGCGGCAATAAAAAACCAGCGTGGTTATAATTAGAAATTGCTATTTTACGTTAGAACGTAAAATAGCAATTTCTAGAGAGGGTAATGCATGAACAGTTCAACCTTACATAAAAAATGTTATTTGGGATTCATTTATTTATTCCTTTATCTGCCGTTGGTTGTACTCATTATCTATTCTTTTAACCAAGCAAAATATGCGTTGACTTGGCAAGGCTTTACTTGGGAATGGTATCAGCTGTTATTTACCAATAGCGGTTTATGGCTCGCGGCTTGGCATTCGCTTTTACTAGGAATTACCTCTGCGACTGCTGCTACCGTGATTGGTGCTTTAGCTGCCGTAAGCTTATATCGTTACCGATTTGCCGGCCGGCATTTTTTAAATGCATTAATTTTTATTCTCATTTTGTCGCCTGAGATCATCATGGGTGCGGCTTTATTAATTTTATTCACTCTAGCAGGATTATCCTTAGGCTATACCAGTTTATTACTCGCCCATATTAGTTTTTGTTTACCATTTGTCATCGTCACCACTTATAGCCGCCTGATTAGCTTTGATAAAAACATTTTTGAAGCAGCAAAAGATTTGGGTGCGCATGATAGTGTGATTTTATGGCGTATTATCTTACCTTTACTCTGGCCGGCATTATTCGCCAGTTGGTTATTAAGTTTTACTTTATCGCTGGATGATGTGATTATCAGTTACTTTGTCGCTGGCCCAGAATTTGAAATTTTACCATTACGTATTTATTCGATGGTACGCGCTGGCATCACACCAGAGATTAATGCTTTATGTACTGTATTATTTGGGGTCACTTTAATATTGATTGTGTTGTCGCAATTGGTATTGAAGAAAAAAAGCTAGCCCTCACCCGCCGATATTGGGCTTCGCAGATTGTTGGGCTGAGCTTGCGAAGCCCAAC
>DATAXC010000048.1:0-9520 GCA_036266895.1 Gammaproteobacteria bacterium | reverse complement strand
GGAGAGGCAATACTCTTCGCTTTCCCATTTATTCAACAAAGCTCCCACAAGGGGAGAGGCAATACTCTTCGCTTTCCTATTTATTCAACAACGCGCCCACACACGGGAAGAGACAAAAAACTAGGCCATAAACGGTTACTTGCAATTTATAACTTACACCCAGTACGCCACGCGTACCATTACCTTCGAAGTCATCGACATCAACTTTTTTACCCCCTCCGGCAAATCCGCCGCGCCCGTGGCTACCGCTTCCGCACCATGTTTAGCTTCGTCTTGTTTCATTTGCAAAAGAATTTTATAACTACGCTGATCTTCTGCCGGTAATTCCTTTAAGTGTCCCGCTAAATGTTTTTCCACTTGCCGTTCAGTTTCCGCAACAAATCCTAAACTCCAACGATCGCCGACCATACCCGCGGCCATACCAATACAAAATGAACCGGCATACCACAGTGGCGTTAAATAACTGGTATGACTAGCCAATTCATTCAAACGTTGTCCACACCAAGCTAAATGATCACCCTCTTCTAAAGCCGCTTGCTGCAATTGTTGTTGGATGCGTGGTGAACGCGACACGATCCCTTGTCCATGATAGAGCGCTTGTGCGCAAATTTCCCCGGCATGGTTAATGCGCATCAATGCCGCAGCGTGTTTGCGTTGCCCAAGCTCCAAACTGGACTCCGCTACGCCTGCCGCTGGATAAGCTGCGCCGGTTGTTTTGGGATTATTTGCTAAAGCGCGCACAATTTGGTCTACGCCAAGGCAGATACGATCAAAAAAAGAATGCTGGGTCGGAGTAGTAGTAGTGGTCATAAATATCACTTGCAATGCTAAGGTAAATTCTCATAATACAGTGATTATCATTTTACACCTAAGTATTATCGCTGTAACTATGGTGGGCACGCTGCGCTTTGCCCACCCTACATTTATTTCAAATAGATAAAAAAATGAACAACACTTTTCAATCGAGCCTAGTTAAAAAACATCCTCTATTACCAGCGCGTGTCATGCGCATGAACACACCACACGGTGAAGTACTCACCCCAACATTCATGCCTGTCGGTACGCGGGCGATGTTAAATTATTTAACACCTGCTGATCTTCAACAAAATGGCAGTCAAATTATTTTAGGCGGTAACACTTATCACATGTTGTGCTCACCCGGCATGGAAGTCATTGAAAAAGCCGGCGGCATGCACCGCTTCATGGGTTGGCCTGCAGCAATGCTCACCGATAGCGGCGGCTTTCAAGTATTTAGTCTTTCAAAAAAAGGCTCTATTTGTATCATTGATGAAACCGGTGCGGTATTCAAACATCCGATCACTGGAAAAATTATTCATCTGAATTCACGCACTTCAATTGAAACACAAAAAATCATCGGTGCCGACATTATTATGGCTTTTGATCAATGCACACCTGAAACTGGCGGTCGTGAAGCAGCACTCGCTGCGCTGGATCGCACTCATCGCTGGTTAGTCACATCACAAGAAGTACATGCGCAACATCCAGACTCTGTTTACGGCTTTCGACAAGCTTTATTTGGCATTATCCAAGGCGGTAGTTTTCGTGATTTACGTGAACAAAGTGCTGAATTTATTGTGCAACAACAGTTAGACGGCATTGCGATTGGCGGCGAAGTCATTGGTTTTGATATGCCGAAAACTTTAGAAATCATTGATTGGGTACGTCCACGCTTACCAGAAGAAAAAATACGTTACACTATGGGTGTTGGTTTGCATCCGCAAGATTTAATCGATGTGGTCGCTAAAGGGATAGACATTTTTGATTGTGTTGCACCAACACGCAATGCACGTCACGGCACGTTATATTGCGGCGAGATTGTCGAACAAGATGGTTGGCTGGCTTTTGCAGGTGAAGAAACCAATTGCCGAATTCACATTAAAAAAAGTCTGTATGCTCACGATGACCGTCCGATCATGCCGCATTGTGATTGTTACACTTGCTTAAACTTTTCGCGCGCTTATTTACATTACTTATTCAAAGCCGGATTAATTGCCTATGTGCATTTATCCAGTATTCACAATATTCATGTTATGCAAAAAGTCTGTACTCGCATGCGTGAGTTGATGCTTTGATGTTTAGCAATTTCAGTATATACAATCAACATTCGTAATTTTAGCCTGACGAAACGCTCTTTTCATCGCGCGATAAACACCATTAAATTCAGATAAACTCACCATTTGTGCAGAAAGTCGAGCCTCCCATTTATTTTTAAGACGTGCTTCTTTTTTGTGAAATTCCCCACTAACTTCATTTAACTGTTTACCGCGATAGGCAAGCTTTGCATGGATTGCATCCAAACAATCACCAAGATCGACTGCGCTATGCTTCGTGAGATACCAAAGATCATATAGATCTCGCGGCTCTGTTCTTGCACGATCAAGAAGTGCTACAGTTTTTTCAGCGGCAATTTCGTATAGAGAATACACTAAGATTTTTTCTCCTTCGGGAAGATCAGTAAACTCATCACAGCTTTTTAAGATAGCTAGCTCTTCAGAAGGATAAAAAATTTTTTCCTTAATTGTTACATCTACTTTAATTTCCTTGGAAAACGATTGGAAAGTTTAGAAATCTGTGCTTGTGGAATCATTCGTTATGTTCCTCTGCTCGCAAGAAGCTCTTCCTGCGAGACATTTAATCTTAATCGCCATTTTGCTATGTGATGCCCTTCTGCAGGTAATTCGGGATCAAGTAAATGATAGGTAGGCGTAAGCGTTGTTTGCAAAAATTCCCAATGGATACGTAAACCAATATTATAAAGTTCCATTAAATAGCCAAGTCTTCGATTTACCGCGCCTATATCTAATTTAATTGCATAATCAATGAGTTTCTGTGGATCAATTGCCTCTCGTTTTATGGAAAATCCTTTTGCTACTTCTAGCAACCCTCCACAGTAAGCTGGCTGTTTTAAGCCATCTAATAATGTCCGCTCTAAGTCACTAATATAAACCTTCTCATTTTTATCTACCCATATTTCTGTAAGGCCAAATAAATCTTTTGTTTTACAACGCACAAATCGAAATTCAGTTCCTTGGATTATTTGTGAACGCATCATTCTAGGTGAACTTACATAAATAATAAATTGTGGTTGTGTTAGCATTTGATGCAAATCAAATGCAGAGCCATAAGAAAGATAATATCTTTCTTTCATACCCTTATGCCCACCTAACACCAATTCTCGTGCTACAAGATACGGATTGCCTAAATCTTCTCGTTCAAAACCTAATTCAAAAGGAACCAAACGAAATGTTCGTGACTTCAGCCGAGTCACAACCCCATTATTAATAAGTCGAAAAAGTACTTTAGAAGCAGTCGCAGGGCGCCCATCTAAGATTTCTGCTGCTTCTTGAAAATGAAAAATAGGACGATTACGGCTATACAGTGTCGCAACCAAACGACCTGCTACAGGACCCAGAGTTTTTAAAGTTTCATTATTATTTGTATGCATAAAACGCCCTCTATAGGTATATTATACACTTAAATTATAACTTTATTATAGATTTAATTATAATTTAAGTGCAATTTAACCCCTTAAAAAGGTTAAATTGCACTTAAATTATAATATTTTAATTAAGCTAATGAATTTACAGTAAATTTTATGCAAATAAACAATTACTTGGTTTTAGTGCTCCCAATTACTTGGTTTTAATGCTTTATCCAATCGAAAAACCCGCCGCCTCTCTTGCAATCTGTTAGCATAACCCCCTAGAATTGATTGGCTACCGGGTTACCACAGAGATCATCTATGTCGAAAATAGCATTTTTGCAACAATTAGCGGCGCAACTAACCGCAGCGCTCCCTTCCCATGTTGAGGTACTCAAGCAAGATTTTGAAAAAAATTGCCGGATGATTCTGACCCAGGCTTTTTCTGAGCTAGATTTAGTCACCCGTGAACAGTTTGATACGCAAACCAAGGTCTTATTGCGTACGCGTAACAAACTTGAAGCATTAGCCGCACAAGTCAAGGCAATGGAAGCAACTAAAGACACCAAAAAAGACTAAACACTCTCCTAAACAGTCTTTCGGTAATTAACTAGGCGGGTATTAATGGAAGAATCATTGCAAATTTTTTCAGCAGAAGATTACGAAATCGTCAAACGCGAAGTGATGTATCAAGGTGTATTTCGTTTGACACGCTATCATCTACGTCATCGCTGCTTTAACGGCGATTGGACTACCATTTTTACCCGAGAAGTCCTCGAACGCAAATCTGCCGCTGCGATTTTGTTATACGATCCTATTTTAGATCAAGTGGTATTAATTCAACAATTTCGTCCGGGCATTCTCGCCAATACGCAAATTGCAGATGCTACAAAAAACCCCTGGGTATTAGAAGTCGTCGCTGGGGTGTTTGATGCGGACGAAACAGCGGAAGAATTGGTCAAACGCGAAGCGGAAGAAGAAGCCGGTTGCACAGTGCTAGATATTTTGCCGATTTGCAGGTATTTTGTCAGCCCAGGAGGTAGCAACGAACATTTGCATCTTTTCTGTGGTCGCATTGATGCCAGTAATGCTGGCGGTATTCATGGCTTAGTCCAAGAAAATGAAAATATTCGGGCGGTACCCCTGACCACTGAAAAAGCATTTGCTTTATTGAAAGCCGGCGAAATAAACACGTCGCCAGCCATTATTGCTTTACAATGGTTACAATTACATCGAGATGGATTAAGACAATTATGGCAAAAAAAATAAAATCGACGCAGCCATCTGCTTATACAGCTGAAGCCATTGAAGTATTAAGCGGTTTGGAACCAGTGCGCCGTCGTCCCGGTATGTATACCGATACCACTAATCCCAATCATTTAGCGCATGAAGTGATTGATAATAGTGTTGATGAAGCCTTAGAAAAATTTGCGACGCGCATTGATGTCATCTTACACAAAGATGGCTCGCTGGAAGTACTCGACAATGGCCGCGGAATGCCGGTTGATATTCATCCTGAAGAAAAAGTATCTGGCGTAGAATTAATTTTGACGCGCTTACATAGCGGCGCCAAATTTTCTAACAAGCAATATCGATTTTCCGGTGGCTTGCATGGCGTTGGCATTTCGGTAGTGAATGCGTTATCGAAAAAATTACAAGTCACGATTAAACGTGATAGTAATACCTACGCGATAGAATTCGCACATGGCGAAAGAGTCACGCCGCTGAAAAAAACTGGCAAAATACCAGCTAATGAAACCGGCACCAGCGTACGTTTTTGGCCGGAAGAAAAATATTTTGACTCTCCTAAATTTGCATTAGTTAAATTAAAACATACCTTACGCGCTAAAGCGGTGTTATGTCCTGGTTTACATGTCACTTTTACCGATGCACATACCAATCAAACCGAAGAATGGTATTATGAAAACGGGTTAAGCCATTATTTACAAGAAGCGATTGGTAATGCAGAACGCATTCCAGATGAACCATTTTTGGGTCAATTCAGCAGCGATCATGAAGCGGTTGATTGGGCGGCGATTTGGTTACCTTCTGGCGGTGATTTAATTACAGAAAGTTATGTTAATTTAATTCCCACCGCTTTAGGCGGCACCCACGTCACGGGTTTTCGTGTTGGCTTAACCGATGCGTTGCGCGATTTTTGTGAATTTCGCAATTTAATTCCACGCGGGATTAAATTAACTGCTGACGATATTTGGGAACAATGCGCCCATATCATTTCTGTTAAATTACATGACCCACAATTTGTCGGTCAAACCAAAGAGCGTTTATCTTCTCGTGAATGCGCCACTTTTGTTTCTGGTGTCGTCAAAGATGCATTCAGTCTCTGGTTAAATCAACATGTTGCAATTGGTGAAGCGTTAGCGAATTTAGCGATTACTAATGCACAAAAACGTTTAAAAGCTGCGCAAACAGTGGCGCGTAAAAAAGTCACTGCCGGACCTGCATTACCAGGCAAATTAATTGATTGCACGATTCAAGATGTGAAACACAGCGAATTATTTTTAGTAGAAGGCGATTCCGCGGGTGGTTCTGCGAAACAAGCGCGCAGTCGTGAATTTCAAGCCGTGATGCCATTGCGCGGTAAAATTCTTAATACCTGGGAAGTCGATTCTGGCAGCATTTTATCTTCACAAGAAATTCATGATATTGCCGTTGCCGTGGGTGTTGATCCCGCTTCGGACGATTTACAAGGATTACGTTATGGCAAGATTTGTATTTTAGCCGATGCCGATTCGGATGGTAATCATATTGCAACGTTATTATGCGCTTTATTTGTAAAACATTTTCGCCCACTGGTCACTGCGGGTCATATTTATATTGCGATGCCACCGTTATTTCGTCTCGATCATGGCAAGGAAGTGTATTACGCTTTAGATGAAGCAGAAAAACAAGGTGTAATCGACCACATTAATGCGGAATACAAAGAGAAAAAACCAAAAATTAATGTGATTCGCTTTAAAGGCTTAGGTGAAATGAACCCAATGCAATTACGCGAAACCACCATGGATCCAGATACGCGACGGCTATTACAACTAACGATCAAAACCAACGATCATACCGATGAAATGCTAGACATGTTATTAGCAAAAAAACGCGCGGCCGATCGCAAAGCTTGGCTGGAAAAGAAAGGGTGTTTGACGGAGAACCCATGAGCAATCATATTGAACACGTTCCTTTGCATGAATATGCAGAGAAAGCTTACCTCGATTATTCCATGTATGTCATTTTAGACCGTGCGTTGCCGCACATTGGCGATGGCTTAAAACCAGTACAACGGCGTATTGTCTATGCTATGTCTGAACTCGGTTTAAAAGCCACAGCAAAATTTAAAAAATCGGTGCGCTCGGTAGGTGATGTCATTGGTAAATTTCATCCGCATGGCGACATGGCTTGTTACGAAGCATTAGTATTGATGGCGCAACCATTTTCTTATCGTTATCCGTTGATTGAAGGGCAAGGTAATTTTGGTTCTCCCGATGATCCTAAATCATTCGCTGCGATGCGTTATACGGAATCACGCTTATCAGGTTATGCAGAAGCGTTGTTGGCAGAGTTAGAAGCAGGCACAGTAGATTGGACACCTAATTTTGATGGCACGCTGTGGGAACCAACCTTGTTGCCAGCAAGAGTACCGAATATTTTGTTGAATGGTACCACCGGTATTGCGATTGGTATGGCAACCGACATTCCACCGCATAATTTGCGTGAAGTAGTGAATGCATTAGTGTATTTGTTAGATCATCCGAAAGCGCAACTTGAAGATATTTATACGCATTTGCCTGGACCTGATTTTCCTACCGAAGCAGAAATCATTACTTCACAAGCCGATTTACAAACGCTTTATCGTACTGGCAATGGTGCCGTACGCGCACGTGCTGTGTATACGCAGGAAGGCGATGAAATTATTATTACTGCTTTGCCGTATCAAGTGTCTGGCGCAAAAGTATTAGAACAAATCGCGCAACAAATGCAAGAAAAGAAGTTACCATTTGTTTCCGATTTACGTGATGAATCAGATCATGAAAACCCCACGCGTTTGATTATCATTCCGCGTTCAAATCGTGTCGATATTGAAGCGTTAATGGATCATTTATTTGCTACCACTGATTTAGAACGTAGTTATCGCGTTAATTTAAACATGATTGGTTTAAATGGCCGCCCACAAGTAAAAGATATTGTCACAATTTTAAATGAATGGCTAGATTATCGTACTGCTACCGTCAAACGACGCTTACAACACCGTTTAGACGTGATTCAACGCCGTATTCATATTCTTGAAGGGCTAATCATTGTCTATCTTAATTTAGACGAAGTAATTCGTATTATTCGCAAGGAAGATGAACCCAAATTAAAATTAGTTCAACGCTTCAAATTAAGTGATGAGCAAGTCGATGCAATTTTAGATACTAAATTACGTCATTTAGCCCGTTTAGAAGAAATGCAAATTCGTGCTGAACAAGAACAATTAAGCCACGAGCGTGATGATATCGAAAAAATCTTAGGCAGTACCGCACAATTAAAAAAATTAATTCGTCAAGAACTCGTAGCGGATGCAAAGAAATTTGGCGATAAACGTAAATCACCGATTGTCGAACGCAAAGAAGCGCAAGCGATGAAAGAAACCGAAGTGATGCCGACCGAATTAGTTACGGTGATTTTATCGAACAAAGGCTGGGTACGCGCCGCCAAAGGACATGAAATCGATCCATTTAGTTTAAGTTATAAATCAGGCGATGCGTTTCAATCGGCAGCGATGGGTAAAAGTAATCAACCCGCTACTTTTTTTGATACGACCGGTCGCGCTTATTCAGTCCCTGCGCATACCTTACCTTCAGCGCGCGGCCAAGGCGAACCGTTAACCGGTAAATTAACACCGCCGCCTGGTGCTGAATTTACTAGTGTCGTAATGGGTGAACCGGAGCAAAATTATCTGTTAGCATCTGATGCTGGATATGGCTTTATCGTAAAACTAGCCGAATTGCTCGGCAAAAACCGTGCTGGTAAAGCGGTGTTGTCGGTGCCAACCGGTGCAAAAGCCTTAGCAGCGAAAACGGTGGCTGATATTAATACGCAATTTCTGGCAGCAGTTTCGAATACTGGACATTTGTTGATTTTTTCGCTGAGCGAATTGCCGCAATTGAGCAAAGGGAAGGGCAATAAAATCATTAGCATTGCTAGCAGCAAAGGTGAAGTGCGCGAAGAATTTGTAGTGGATATCGCAATACTTAGTGTTGAGCAATCTCTGTTAATTGTAGGGGAAAGAGAAGGTAAACCGTTTACTTTAAAACCGAAAGATTGGCGGCATTTTGTTGGTGAACGCGGCCGGCGCGGCAACAAACTACCGCGCGGCTGTCGACAAGTGAAGGCGTTACGGGTGGAGGGGTAAAAGATGAGTTTCTGCACAACGTGACAAAAATCATTTAACTTTTATATAGACAAAAGATACAAAAGTTAAATGTAGCCGGGAGGTGGATAGCATTGTTAGCTCCAGCTAAATCCATCGACGTACTTATGTCCGCTTCTGCGATAAGCGGAATGTAAGTAACTAGTTGAACTGTCACCCCGCAAAATGTCCACCAGATAACTTTAAGCGAAGTGATATGCTATCGTGGACATTTGTGCGGGGTCTGGTAGATAGCCTAAAAATTGCGAAAAAATGCTGTTGTTAGGTCATCTACCAGACCCCGCACAAATACCCGTGATAGTACATGACTCCGTTGAAGATCCTCTAACGGGTATTTTGCGGGGTGACAGTTCAACTGGTTACTTACATTCCTTAGCTTGACGCCTATGCCCCTTGTGAGGTCGAGGTCGAATGGAGGGCATTTTTTTCCCAACAGTTATAGTCATTTTTAAATATTGAGAACAAGCTTTTCCTAGCCCTATTCAAGAACAATGAGACCGGGAGGTGGATAGATTGTTAGCGAGGCCAAATCACGGACTCGCAGAAGTACAGTTCAGGCGCATACAGGCGGCCAATGGATAACGATGGCATGAACATTGCGAGGGTAAGTTATCATACAAAGAAAAAAATCGATACGCGAAGAGCCGCCGGTC
>DATAXC010000030.1:0-5484 GCA_036266895.1 Gammaproteobacteria bacterium | reverse complement strand
GGAGAGGGTCGTTACCCTTCATCCAACAAACCCTTCCCTTCTGTTTAATCATCTCCGACTGCCATATCAACAGGAGCGGTAGTAGCATCAGCCATACGATTGATAATGCTGGTACTGGAAGAAATTTTATCTCCTAGCAATCGCACTTCACCACCGTATGCGCGGACAATATCAGCGCCGACGACTTCATGTAATTGGTATTCGCCGCCTTTGACTAATAAATCAGGTTGAATTAAATGTAATAACCGTTCAGGTGTATTATCGTTAAATGGTACTACCCAATCGACAACGCCTAAACCCGCTAAAACAATCATACGGTGTTGTAAATGATTAATCGGACGGCTAGGCCCTTTTAATTTCTGCACAGATTCATCGGTATTTACTGCAACGATTAAGTAATCACCTAATTGTTTAGCCATTTGTAAACACAATACATGGCCGGCATGTAAAATATCGAAACAGCCATTGGTAAAAACAATTTTTTTACCTTGTGCTTTTGCTTGTTTAACCGCTTGGATTAATTGTTCTTCGTTAACAATACCTGTTGTAAAGTTAGTGCTATTGCTTAAGCTCACTTGTAATTCTGGTGTGCTAACGGTTGCAGCACCTACTTTCGAAACGGCAAGTGCGGCAGCAAGATTGGCAAGTGCAGCAGCGATAGGTAAGCTTGCGCCAGCAGCGACTGCGGTGCCAAGTACAGCGATCACCGTATCACCCGCACCAGTGACATCGACAACTTCGCGGGCATAAGCGGGTAAATGCGTGCTGTCTTGTTGGTCGATTAACGTCATCCCATCTTCGCCGCGCGTAACGAGCAAAGCATCGATTTGATAGTTACTCAATAAAGCGCGTCCTTTTTCAATAATCTCTTGCTCACTATTGCAAGGTCCAACAATCGCTTCAAACTCTTTAAAGTTAGGCGTGATAAAATTTGCATGTTTATAAATGCTAAAATCTGCGCCTTTAGGGTCAACTAATACAGGTACGTTGGCTTGTCTAGCCAATTGAATCAGTAGTTGTGGGTTGGCTAAAGTGCCTTTATTGTAATCGGACAATGCCACCAAGTTAACTTGCTTTAAGTATTGTTTATAACGTTTGATCAAGGTTTCATCATTTGCGCTTAGTTTTTTTTCAAAGTCCAAGCGAAGTAACTGTTGGCGGCGACTAATCACCCGCAGTTTAATAATAGTAGATAAACTATCTACACGGCAAAAATCATGTTGGACGTTGGCTGCGGACAATTGTTCTGCTAATAAATTTGCAGCTTCATCATTGCCGGTAATCCCAAGTAAGATTGCTTGGCCGCCTAAAGCGCTAATATTCAACGCGACATTGCCCGCGCCCCCTGGACGGTCATCGGTATTGTTGATATTGACAATGGGTACCGGTGCTTCGGGCGAAACGCGACAGGCATCGCCAAACCAATAGCGATCCATCATAATGTCACCAATGACTAAAATGGCTGCTTGCGAAAAATCAGGTAGAGTTTTGGGTAATAAGTACTGCATGGGTTACCGTATCGTTGTAAATTGGCAGCATTCTATCATTTTGAGATGGGGAGGGTAAAGGGTGAGTAAGAAATTATCAGCCATGCGCTGGCTTTATAGCCTGCTGCTGTATCTCATTACACCCTATCTATTGGCGCGCCTCTGGTGGCGTGCGCGGCGTTTGCCGGCTTATCGACAGCGGATCGCTGAACGGTTTGGTTATTACCCTGCTTATTACCCTAGCCCCATGAAATCAATCAAAAAATGTATTTGGGTACATGCGGTTTCCGTGGGGGAAACGGTTGTTGCTGAACCGATTATCCAAGCGTTAATCGCTCGTTATCCCGATTTTTCTATAGTAGTGACGACGATGACCCCTACTGGTGCGGCACGCGTCAAACAGGTATTGGGCGATAGCGTGATCCATGCTTATTTGCCTTATGATTTTCCGGGAGCGGTAAAGCGATTTTTGCAAACCATGCAGCCGCAATGGGGGGTTATCATTGAAACAGAGTTATGGCCGAATTTGTTAATGACATGTCAACAGCGTGCTATACCGATGTGTTTATTAAATGCACGTTTGTCAGCGCGTTCTGCGCGCGGTTACCAGCGAATTAGTACTTTGACGGCGGCTATGCTGCGTTCATTTGCGGTGATTGCTGCGCAAAGTCCAGCTGATGCAAAACGATTGATTGATTTGGGCGCGTTACCAGATCGCGTGCAGGTCACTGGCAATTTGAAATTTGATATTGAGGTGTCGGCAGACGTGATGAGTGAAGCGGTTAGGTTGCGGCAAATATTAGGACAACAGCGCTTTATTTGGATTGCAGCGAGTACGCATGCAGGCGAAGAAGAAATCATATTAGCGGCACATCAGTTGTTGCGTGTGTCATGTCCAAGCGCATTGTTGATCTTAGTGCCGCGACATCCAGATCGTTTTGATGCTGTGATGAAATTATCTGAACAAACATTTGCAACAGTACGTCGTAGCCAGCAAACACAGTGTACAGAGGAAACGGCGGTTTATTTGGCAGATACGATGGGAGAATTAATCTTGTTGTATGGGGTGGCAGATGTTGCTTTTGTTGGTGGCAGTTTAGTTGCTAGGGGTGGTCATAATTTATTAGAACCGGCTGCACTAGCAAAACCATTATTGAGTGGACCGCATGTATTTAATTTTTCGGATATTAGTGCGCGATTGAATGCTAATCAAGCGTTAGGTTATGTGACAGATGCGGCTAGTTTGGCTGCGCAATTAAGGGTTTTTTGTGATGATGCGGATAGGCGCGAACAATGGGGTGAGCGAGCAAAACAAGTGGTGATGGATAATCGTGGTGCGTTAAAAAAGCAATTAGAGATTTTAATGCGGATTACAATGCGGTGAAGGTCTGCTCCCTCCCCCCTTGCGGGGGAGGGAACCGGTCCTTTGCTTATTCAGCAACGTCCGGTACCAAAAATCCTAATTTTTTTAATATTGCTTTATCTGCCTCCACCACTTGCGTATCAATTTCAGTAAAAGCAAATTCATGCCGATAACGGAATTGATGACGCAACTCATCAAATCTGTGACCAGCATCATTAGCAGCGAGTAGCTGTGTTTTCATCATCGCTGTCATGATCAGCGGATTAAATACCCCCAATACAATGTCTTGCCAATGATGATTGCCACCAGCAAAAGTAAGGCGTTGCCTAGGCATGGTTATTTCGATAGGCGATTTTTTTGCCGCAGGCGTCATTATTTTTTTTGCACAAGCCGCTTGATAAATATGTTCAGTACCACGTAATTTACTTTGCGCGGCATAACCAGCGATATGCGGTGTAGTGATTAGCGCTTGCGCTAATACGGTTTGATTAATATGCGGTTCATGTTCAAATACATCTAAACACCAATGTAAATGTGTGCCATGCTGCAATAAAGCTGCGGTATCAATAACCGCGCCGCGACTGGCATTTAATAATACGCAGCCTAATTTTTGTCGGCGTAAAAATGTTTCATCAATTAAATGATAAGTAGCATAACGCTGTTTTTTGGTGAGGGGTACATGTAAACAAATTAAATCTACATCGCTAATATTTTCTATTGCGGTAGAAACAAAATCAATTTCTTGTTCTGCGCGAATCGGATCACATAAGAGGACGGAAAAGCCTAAAGTTATTAATTTTTCTGCAACTAAACGTCCTACTTGCCCGACGCCAATCACTGCGGCTTTGCGTGTTAATCCTGGTAATAATAAGCTTTTGCGTTGTAATGCAGCGATAGTGCTGACTACATAGTCGGCAACGGGTGGCGCATTAAATCCGGCTGCAGTGGCCCAGGGAATGCCTGCGGCGTCTAGCCAAGCAGTATCTAAATGATCGGTGCCCGCTGTTACACTGCCGACAAATTTAATAGTAGTATTCGTTAATAAAGCTTCATCAACCGGGGTAACAGAACGTACTAATAATAAATCCGCGTGTTTCACATCCGCATGCGTAATCGCACGTCCTGGTTTTAGTGATAACTCACCCTGTGCTGAGAAAAATTCTTTTACATAAGGAATGTGATGATCTGCGACAATTTTCATGATGTTGCAATACCTATAAAAATACATAAGCCCACAAGATTATTATTCAGAAAAGCTTGTATGCATTTTGTTGGTTCGTTGTGTTGAATTAACCGTTGTTGATAGATAAATAATAATGCTGCAACAAATAAGCTACAGTAATAAATCACGGATAATTCAAATAATTGACCGATGTAAATCATCAGTAAAATAAACAGAATTTGTAAAATGCCAATGATGAGTTTGTCTGCTTTGCCAAATAAAATCGCAGTTGATTTAACGCCGATGTTTAAATCCTCTGGACGATCGGCGATCGCATACATCGTGTCATAAATGATAGGCCAAATCGCTGCCACTAAAAACAATAACCAAGCATTTGTGCCAACTTGATTAGTGCTGGCTGCAAATGCCATGGGTACGCCCCAACTAAAAGCGAGACCTAACCAACATTGGGGTAAGTGCGTGATGCGTTTTAAAAAGGGATAAATAAATGCTAATAACGCACCGAGGAGGGCTAATCGAATGGTGAGTGCATTACATAATAAGACTAGCGCGAAAGCGAGTACGCTACAAATGGCAGCGACCATCAATGCTTCCCAAACGGCAATTTTCCCGCTGGCGATCGGGCGTTGTGCAGTGCGGGCTACTTTATCGTCAATATGCCGATCAGCAATATCATTGATCGCGCAACCCGCGGAGCGCATGAGAATGACGCCAAGTGTAAAAATAATTAGCAATTTTAGGGGCGGCACCCCGTCATTGGCAAGCCATAATGCCCAGGCGGTAGGCCAAAATAATAGCAAAATGCCAATCGGTTTATTGAGGCGAGTGAGATAAAAATAGTGTTGTAGGCGGTTAAGTATCAGCATGGGGAAATTGTATACTGTTAATAAAGCTATACAATATTATTGTATAATGATAGTATTGCAATACGATAATAATAAATATTGGCTTGGGTATAGTATTAGGATTAATAACCAATGGCGTATTTGTTTTGTATGGGTAGAAGGAAATGCATTTGAAGTTGAAATTATTGATTATCATTGAGGTGAGCTATGACTAAAAGAAATTTACCCCTCATACATCCTGGCGAGATCTTATTGGAGGAATTTATGCGGCCTATGCATATTTCCCCCTATAAATTAGCCAAAGAACTCCATGTGGGTGCAATAAGAATTAGTGAGATTATTCGAGGTAAACGAGCGATTACTGCAGATACTGCCATTAGGCTGGGGCGTTATTTTAAAATGGAAGCTAAATTTTGGATGAATTTGCAAGCTTCTTATGATTTAGAAAAAACATTAATGTGTTCTCGTCATGCAATATATCAAAAAATTAAGCCTCTCAAGGACGCAGCATGACGCTTTACACGGCAACCATTACATTATTACTGATCATGGATCCCCTCGGGAATATCCCGCTTTTTCTTTCTGCATTAAAAAATGTACCGGCGA
>DATAXC010000022.1:0-38180 GCA_036266895.1 Gammaproteobacteria bacterium | reverse complement strand
GATTGGCGGCTTGAGCACCTGCGCCATACATGTTGTTAGCTGCTTGCGCCCCGATGCCATATTGATTTTGTAAACCTTGATAACCTTGACCATATAAATTTTGAGCATTATTGATATATTGCCAATAATCCTGATTTGCTAACTGATTGACGGTTCCTGCAATATTTTGTTGTTCGGCCTGAGAACCTGCCATTCCACCGGCGGCCGCTGCGTTATTGGCAGCCTCTCCCGCTTGACCTACCTGCCAGTTATAACCAGGTGATGATTGATAAGTAGAACCCCACTGATTAAATAATCCGGTTGGATTATTAATCATGTTAGAAGTTGCATTTTGCAAACCTCCTTGTGCCCATTGTCCGCCTTGAAGATATGGATTTAGAGATTGCTGTGCCTGTTGACCCATCCAAGGCGAATAAATACCTTGTAATGAATTAGTTAATTGATTGAGGTAAGGGCTAGATGCATTAGCAGGATTTTGTGCGAATAAACTACCGACTCCACCTGCGATAGAACCTAGCGCACCGGTTGCCATTCCATAAGGATTATAATTACCACCTAGCCCATATTGCTGTTGCATAAATTACCTTAACTTGTAGTAATCGTCTTAAATGTTCCGGCTTGATTTGCCATGAACAAACCAGTATCTGTGTTGTAAATAATGTTTCCTGCGCTTTGTTGTGTGTTAAGTGTTGCTATATTTGCTGTGTTTTGTGGTGGCGCGGCTAAACCTTCAGGAGAGACTGTGTTAGAAATGTATTGCGTCATTTGCTGAAAATAGTTATGCCAGGCTGGATGTGGCGTGCCATCTTTTTGTGCAATCGGAGTTGTAGGAGCAGGTAACATTGGAATAATCATTTATATAGACTTATCGTCCCCCCGTTGATGATGAAACGACCTTGACTTACAAATCTAAATTTAAAAACGAGATCATTTTCCACGCCGCCTAACTTCCAAAAGTTCACAGTATTTTTGTTTTGACCTAAATTTCTAAGTTGTTTTGACCAGGTATAACCCCAGCGTTCACCGCCATCAGTGGATAGGTTCATATCGATACGAAATGCACCTAATGACACAGAATTAGTGGGCGCATCAGCCACCGAATCAGGAATGGCACCCCAGGGAATTTGCCCACTTTCCATGGTTAAATTGACGTTTTGAATGATGAATCTATCGCCGCCAGGGAAACGGATATTTTTACAGATACGAATTCGGGGAATAGATGCGCCGTTATAGTCCGTAATGGTCGACGCCATTCGGTAGAGATTTCCATCATTGAAGCTGATGAAATAATTAGAACCGTTAAAGTAAACCACGCGTCTAGCGATGTGATGATTTAAATTTTGATCAGTGACGCTGAAAAACATATTAGTATTAAAGTCATACAGGTAACTTAAATTATCGGTCGTGAAGGTAATCATGTAACAAATATGACCTTCTAACTTAAATAACATTCCATAAGAATTTTGCGGATTAGTTAATTGCGCAAACTGAAAATCTAAGCCATCGGTTGAAATGGGAGTGGGTGGACCGCCCTCTTGAGATACCATGATGGCAAGACCGGATTGCTGATTTGATGCGAGCCAGACTGCCATACCAAAGCCGCTAGCAATGGTTTGGGTGCTAACACAGCCATAATCAATACAATAATAGTTATTACGCGCATACGGAAAAAGTTGTAGTCCGGCGTCATACCAAGGCTCCGTTACTGTTTGTCCCATGACAAGAAGCACACGATCAAGTGCAACTGTCGCGACTGTTCTACAGGGTTTTGATTGTAGCTCGCCCACATGCTGTGCATCCGGAGGCCACACCGTGCCATCGTTATTATCAGATAATCTCCACTGATTGGTGTTTCCATCGGCGGCAATAAAAAATGTATCTTGATAAGTAATATAAACGGGGGCGAAATCGACGGTGATGGTCTGAAATGTTGAATTGAGATAATTATAAATATATACATTTAAGCCATCGACGATTGCGATTTGACTGGCGAGATTATCGGCAATGTAAACATTGCCATTAAAGGTTTCTAGTACTCCGACCTTTTGCACCACCAATTGTGGTGAAACAGTAAATACACCATTCGATATCACTACAATTATTAAATTAGCGAGCACACTGTTATAGGCTTCGCGCCCTTGTCCACCACTCGATATTTCTTGTGCCAACTCATATCCAGCAAATGGCACCAATGAACCATCGGATATGATCATGTTATAGGTCGATTCATTTGATATTTTTGGATATCGACCAAAAGCCGTTCCCCCCACAATATCCAATGGCAAATTAACTGACGTGCCCAGTTGAGCGAACCTGCTTCCTGGCATGGGTGATGTTTGTGAAGGCATTTGCGATTGTTGTTGCATCATGGCGCTGTCCATCCTTTTCCAAGGTTGGCTTGCGCATAGGTAAGCGAGTCAGTAATAGAATAAGTAGAAACTTTTTTAATTGAATAATCGTTAGCATTGAGATTGGCATAAATTGTTTCAAATGATTTTAATTTACTTTCAACTTGAGGAGGCATGGTAATTCCATACCAATCACAAATGTAATCAACAAGCTTATAACGTAAGAATAATTGATAAAAATCGTCATAAGTTAAGGATAAATCAGTGTTTTCTACAACATTTGATAAACCAATCTTGCATTTAAATTTTAATATCCAAGAATCGGAAGAAGGCAGAAAATAAACATAGACATTTATTCCACCATTCACACGTTCCCAGAACCAGTTAAAAGGTAGAGCGTTAATGTTATCGACACGTGGCGCACCAAAATAATGACGCAGATCGTCGTGATACATTTCGTAGCGCACAGGGCCGATGTTGAAAGTTGCGGTAAAAATATCAACTGCGTTAGGGATGAAATAAATTTCTTGCCCAACAACGCAGTTAATATCGATATAAGAAAAGTAAGGAACGTAGCGGCCGGTCACATTAACTTCTGATAAAACATCATTCAGGAGATTTACTCCGTCATAAAGTTCATCAGCTTGAAGTGATTCTAAATTACGCGATACCACCCCAGAAAGGTAAAAAGCGCGTGTAATTAGTTCGACCGCTAACATTATCGAATCAACCTTACAATGGAAACACTACGCGCATTGCATACTCAGGCACGATGGTCGCACCCCAAATTGCGTCGTAGATGAATCCGGTTTGGTTTTGTCCGAAAGTAGAACCGTAAGTGAAGCGAATTGCAGCTCCACTATCCTGGTCTGCTTTATTAGCAGTTGGGAATGGTTCTTGATCTGGTAACTGAGGCATACCGATGAAGAATGCATCACCAGAGATGATCATTCCGGCTCTATGAGACGGTAATGCTTTTAATTGCATTCCAGAAGTTATCTGCGTGCTGATGTTCTGATTGAGATCGCCTTGAGTACTAATCAATGGCGGATATACAGAAATAGTCACTTGACCACCGCTAGTAGAAGCTGCATTTGCAGTTGCACGAACCTGTACTGGAGAGCCAGAAACTTGGTGACCCGTAAAGGTTAAGTAACGAATGTTAGTTTGACCACTAACATTATCTTGGAACTGCAACAAATCATTAGCTTTAATAGCATTCGCATCACTTGTTCCTGCACCACTAACAGTTAACAATGTTCCGGTCGAATCAATGCTAACGACAGTGACTACCGTACCATTTTGGCCGATATTTCCAGCATTTTGAATTGGCAAAAGGTTTGATTGATACCATTCGCAATTATCAAATTCGCCTAATTCCCATGAATTAGCCAATTCGTTATTACGATTTAATGCGAACTGTTGTAAACCACTATTTACAACACCTGGAATTGCTAAATTCGAGAGATAACCACGCGTCATGTAACTGACAGAACCGAAGTCACGGAAATTTGCTAAACCTTGTGCTAACTGTCCAAATGAATTAATGGGTGTTACACCATCACCATAAAAACGATAAGGAGAAGTAAGAATAGTTTTTGCAACATTACCTTCAATAACTGCACCAAGTTCACTCATTGCTGCAAGTTCTAATTTTTCTCGATAGTCGTTGTTATCAATATTGAAGATCAACTCTTGCGCTGTGAATGCAAAAGGAACTGTTGCCGCTTGCACAGTACCAAATGCATCAGCACCACCAACGGTCAATGTTTGCACGCGCTGTTGAACTGCTTCGAAGTTAGAAACAACCAATGAGCCTAAGTTCGCAACCATACGAGGTGGCAAATCAAAGGTAACGGTGTCACCTAAGTTACGGGTCATGGTGTTAAAGTCTTTAAAACGCTTATTGGCTGTATTAATAAAGCAATATAAGTTTTCTAAGATACCTAAAGCTGAAGATTGATAAGTTTGTACGGCTTGTAAAATATTTGACATGAGCATCCTCGTGAATCGTCGTTAATAGATCGATTGACAAGGGCAAAAGAGGTGCTACCGAATACCGCGCACTCTACCTTTGTAATGCTGTGCCCATTCTGAAGCTGTCCGCTCTGATGGCCGCTTGCCAATACCAGCACCACTAGAGGGTTTGACATTGCCGAACGGATCAGGCGGAAGATTTGCGGAAGACTCAGCGTTCTGATTTGCTTTAATAGAATCAGAAAGCTTTTTAATTTCCCCTGGTATTAAATGAGGCGGAATACTGTTAAGCATTCCAAGCTTCATCTTATTTTTGCCAAGGTCATAAAGTACGTCTGCTGTGTTATCTACCGTGTTTGCATGCCAGACGAGCGGAAGCATGTGCTCCAGCCCTAAGGATTTAATAGTTTCATCAAAATCGGGATAACGATTAGATGCCTTTGTTTCTGCAATCTTCTGATCAACTTGTGAGAGTGTTTGTCTCGCAAGATGTTCTTCGTTTTGCTTCTGCATGGCTTCTTGTGCAGTTCTATGGGTATTTTGGGCTTCTTCTCTGGCTATTCTTCGGTAATCATCGGCAGACATTCCGCCAATACTTCCCGCACCTAGAGCTTCTTTAGTGCCCTTCTCATGCCCACGACTGAACGCATCGCGTACGATGTCGTTAATTCGATCTTGGGGTAGCGTCTTTTCAACTGGAGCCTGCGTAGCTTGCTGCTGCTGCATAGGAGCCTGTGATTGCGGCTGACCCTGAGCTATTCCTTCTGGATTTGATTCGTTCATCAAGTTAAACCCTGTACTGACTGTTAACCCCGTCACGGTAGATACCCATGTGAGACACCACACGTAGTGGCCATTTAACCCTTGGCTAGGTCTGACCATTAAATAGTAATTTTTAATATATGTAAATACACGAAACGTTTATTTCTATTAAAAATTGATATAAATGTTCCACGTGGATAAACAAAGTGTTTAATTTCTTGACTATGTAATTGAATGAGAGAAAACTTTCTTTTCGTTTAGGGTGACAAGGAGATAGTCATGGAAGTATCAGTCAAAGGCCGAGAAGTTAATCCTATGCTCAAGTATAAGGACGTAAGGATACTTCTCAATTTATCCTATATAGAGTTCATTAACTTACGCTCAATGGCGCGTTACAGCATAGAGCGTGGGTATCAAGCAGGCATAGCCGCAAAGATCGCAGAATCATGTGTGCCATGAATGCTGGAGGCAAAAAAAAGCCCCTAGTGATGAGGTCACTAAGGGCAAACACCAAGAAAGATCACTTAACATGAAGAAAAAAGAACATTTGACTGACTGCTCAATGAATATAATCGAAAAAATTAAAGCGATCAATCATTTTTTGATGAGGATTCATCCCACGTCAGGCACATATCGCCAATTTCTCCTCCATCATCCGTCGATTTGTAATCAAAATCTAATCGCATCTTAAGCCAAACACCTTTTGGTATCTCTGTGTGAGACTCCATTATAATTTGTATGCAAACCGCTAAATCCTTTGCAAGTTCAGAATCAAGACTCACTAGACTTCTCCTTCATTGGTTTTTCCTCAGCTTTGTTTTGGGATTGTATAATATCACTCGCTTTATGTTGATCGCCCTGCACTCTATCCAAATGTTTGTGGATTGAACCATCAACTGCTTTCTCTTTCTCAACAGCAATCTTTGCTAAATCAACTTGTCTGTCTTGCTGAGCACCTACAAAGTCCATCGTGTTTTTAATACTCTCTTGTTTTAATCGTGCTGCATCCATCTGCATTTGACCCTGATGCTGTTGGTTACGCATTGCTAAGTCCTGCATCTTTAAAGTGAGAGGATTAGGTTGTTGCTGACCCGATGCTTCTTGCTGCTGTTGCTTTTGGAGCATTTCTTGCGCCAATTGTTTTAACTGATCTGATCCTCTGAACTCTAGGTTATCGATCAATATCGGCAATCCAGTAGTATTAATCAGTTGCGCAAAAGACTGGAATTGTTGCGACAACATACCCATTTGCATTACTGCTCGGTTTTTTTGTACCTCGAAATTCATGCCCGCTTCGACTTCCACATTTAAACTATGGGGTGAATAATTCATCTGTGGAGTTTTACCACCACCAAATCCATTAATAGGCACATGAGTGGTATTACGCATCTTATCAAGAATTGGAATGGTTCTTGGCGTTGTATAAACCTTGGGAAATAAATCAATATAGATTTTGGCTACCTGATTCCATGCCAACATAAAATTAACAATATAAGGCATTCCAGTAGAGTTAGATTGCGTCATAGCTTCAATGATTGCCGCCCCACTAATATCGTTATCATTAACGCCTAATTGCGTATTAAATGAGCCTAAGATGTTCTGCATGACCTGATCAGATTGCATAAAAGTTGCTAATACTTCTGGAGGCATCCCAGGCCGCTGTACAGGTTGAGGAGGTGGTATGGGTGTCAATCCATCTTCTTGAAAGGCGTTATAAATCAAGTTGCTTGGCTTTTGGATATTTGTGTATGCATCCGTATATTGTTCGGGTATCCCTTCGAGAGGCGCAATCCACTTTTGCTGCACCATTCCTTCCAATTCATTAGCCAATGTCTGTCCAGCAATATTCTTAAGCTTTTGGGTATCCATCGCATGATAGTGATAAGGTCGAGTCATTTGTTTCATATCTGAAGATTCACCATCTTCACGAATATGCTGACTGTTACCATCGGTAAAAATAAGTGGTAAATATGTCCAATTAGTATCGTTATAAGTCAATATTTGCGTATTAGTGAATTCATAACGGCAAATAGTGGTGATCTTTGTTTTACGACGGGAAATGATTTTAGGCTCTTGTTCGATACGACTCATGGCCCATTCTTTCTTAGCTTTGTTATAGTCTGATTCCAACATGGAAACATTATTTGCAAGATAGACTAAGTTTTTACTGGAAGTTACTTTGTGATAAAAGATACAAACTAATATAATTTTTGTATCCGCTAATTGATAAGCCCACTGGTAATCACCAATCGTTGTCATATTTCCTGACGGAACCGCACCATTTGGGTATCGTTCTTTGTAAGAATCTTCAGTTAGCGGCACCATCTCAAAACAGAATTCACCATCACATTTTGTCACTTCTTGTGCAGTTGGATCAAACCCACATAAGGTCGGATCAAACTTACGCTCAATCACAATTCTCTGGTTAAATGTATAAGGCGATTCATAATCTGGAGAGACTTGCAGAACACCATATCCCCCGCTTAACTGATCAGAATAAACATTATATTCCGTACCTGCTTTACGAGTTTGATACATTTCATGGAGCAAATGCCCTTCTAATATTTCTGCCGCCTGCGGGTCAACATATCCACTATCGGGTGACTGACTCACCGTGAATGATGGCTCCTGCTTTGAAAACTCACCACGTAGCCGTGAGATGTACGATTCAATGGTATTAAACTCAAACGCAGGCTTTTGGATCGTTGCTAAATCCTCGCGCATTTCTTGATTTAAGGTAGTTTTAAATACGAACTTTCTATAAGTATGCCAGCGCTCAATGTTAGCTTGAAACCACTGACGCCATGATTTCGTTTTAGCGATAAGCTCTGAGAGAGTGTGTGGGTACTTTAAGTCTTGTGTTTCCAGTGCCATAGAGACGTTTCCTTGCATTACTATCACGTTGATAATTTGATGCAATCGTCGTAATTATTTTGTCTGTTCTGGCTTTAGTCTTGGTCATGTAAGGGATAACTTTATCTATAAATGCAAGCTTGACCGCATCGGCAAACGTGTCGGCGATATCGTCATAACGATGCGATTGGTTAGCAGTGATTTTAGACATGTGATTAAGTACAAGATCGTGGTGTTTTGCATTTCTAGTTATTGATACAAGGCGAGATGCTAACGCCGGTTGCGCATCTAAAAAGCGCTCAGTTTTATTGCCTGAGCTTCTATTGCGCTCAGTCTCTCTAATTTGAAGGCCACGCAGCTTATCTTTAATGACCGACACTAAGGTGACGCCAGTAGATTTCTTCTCAATAGCTGCGATCTGTGGCTGTTTGGGATAGCGTAAACAAGCGTAGTAAAAGTTAGTAAACTCTTGTTCTAAATCTTTAGGCTCGACCCAAAGTTCCCAACAATCTATCCAATGCAAACCAATGCTTTCGGTGTTCATCCCATCTTCAGAGATGTTATAGATACCCCAGAAGCTAAATACCGTGGCGTCGTTATAAGACTTTTCAGTTTCGGCAGTATCAGCCGTGATAAATGTTGCTAACATTTCTGGGTCTTGGTCTAAACGAACAAACCATTCAGGCTTATACAATGCACCACCTGCAGGGATTGCGTTTTGTTGCATTTGAGCAGCAAATACATACGGCATTTTTTCTTTCATTAATAGCAACTGCTCAACCGTATGTTTGTGCGGGCACAATGCGTTCCCAGCAGCATCTAATGCATCAAGTACACGAAATTCCCACGGTCTGCCGTCATAGTGATCGCGTAGATGACGTGATAAATCATCTTCATGTGTTACCTGCGCTATGTAAAAGAATGGCGTGGCGGGATCATTACGGCGGCTAAATAAGGTGTTTAGATACCAGTCATTAGTTGTTGCTCTAATTTTTTCGCTTGTCGCATCAGCTGGTTTAATAGAGTCGTCGATAATTGCGCAACCACCAAAACGTGTGGCGCCTTGAATTCCTGCTCCACGCCCTGTAATTGTTCCCCCAATACCTGCAGCGTAGACAGAACCTCCCTGAGTAGTTTCAAAATTATCCTTTGCCTTTGTCTCGTTAGATATGCGTGCATCGAAAAGCTCCTGGTATTCAGGTAAGGTCATGATCTTTCTGACAGTGTGCGTATGAAACGCTGCCAATTCTTGTGAATATGAAACATAGATGAAGTTACAATCTGGATAACGAGCCATAGCCCATGCAATGAAATGTATGCACATTTCAGACTTGCCATAACGTGGCGGACATAGAATACCGATATCACTCACCCTATGATAGAAAGCGTCTGTGAGTGTGTTTGCAATGGTTATATAGTGAGATTCACGCCCGATTGGTTGTGATGTAATCCAGTCGCGCCGAGTGCGCAATTTATAAAAAACGCGCGTAAATAAATAGAAGGATGATAATAACTCAACCCTGAATTTATCGTCACGCGCGAATTCGTGACTTATACTCAATAAATACCTCTAGCGTTTGCGGCCTTTCATACCTTTTTTGCCGTCCGCCATTTTCTCTTTCATCATGTCTTTTTTCTTAGACTTCATCATCTTCATCATTGCTTTACCCTTACCCATTTTGCCGTCCATTATTTCTTTCCTTTTGGTTTGCCAGATTTAGGCATTTTGCCGGAAGTTACGGCTGGGCCATCCTCATAGAAATTTGAATTACCAATGTCACGTGTAGCAATTGAACGTTTACCTACACTTGATTTACCTTTTGCCATCTTTTTCACAATCATTTCTCCGAGCTTGAAAGTTAGTAAAAAACTACCAGTGGAATATAGCGCAGAATAAACGATCTGTTAATTGGAATCTTCTCGTGACCTACAATCGGAGATCAAGTCTTCTAGCCCTTCTAACTTGTGCCTAGTGTCTGTTTTTTCAGGTGCGTGATTGCCTAACATACGATTAATCTCAGCAATACATGCAACGGCTGCACGCGCATCAGTTTTGCTTATCAACTCAGGTTCATGACGTTGTTTGGTGTCTTCATCTACATAATCTGGAAACTCAGGAATAGATCGATCAATCCCCGTTTTTAGCTTTCCCAATAGATATTCAGGGGTTATGCATAACTTTTCGGCAGCTTCTTTCATAAATTTTCCCAAGTAGCGTTTAATTTCAGGTTTGGTTAAGTTCTCTGATGCAATTGAGTAAGCGGTACTTTTGCTATATCCAGCCGCTATAGCAGCGTTGGTGCCATGGCCTTTATTTTCAATATAGTGCACACAAAACAGACGTTGTTTGGGAGTAAGACCATATTCATCGACTTGTACCGGCATTGGAATGACCTATTTACGTTTAGCTTTAATCGCTTTCTTGATCATCTTCATATCGTCTTTTTTATCTTGTTTTACATAGGCTTTAAATTTTTTAAGACTGACAGTTTTTTTCATGGTTACGCCTTGGGCTCTATTTCTGCAGCGACTGAGTCAATGGTAGTAATGGCTTGAGCTACTAAAGAAACAACATGATTTAGATTTATTAACGCTGTTGATTTTTCAACACCATTGGGAACATGCTTGGATATCAGGTTAAATAAATGTTGTGCAGTTGAAATAATTACATCCTGCACGGTTTCTTGTAATAAACTTTTCACAGCAATTGGAGCCACAGCCTCAACGATCGACGCCACTTCTGAAACCATGATTATTTCCCCCTCAATTTTTTAAATGTCTTGGCAAGAACTGCCTGTTTACGTGTTGTTGGATTTTTACTGTGCACGGCTTTTTGAATGAATGCGGGCGAAATCTTGCCATCTTTCATTCCGCCAGCTTTTTTAGCCTTAGCCCTTAATGCCCCTGGTCTTTTGACTGCTTCTTTCATCCAATTTGCCATAAATAGTCGTCCAATAAACGAAATGTTAATTTTGGCGGTTTTAACATTTTTTTTAAAAATACTCAAATCGATTGTTGATTTATATCCCAAATTGGGATAATATGCATTCATGGGTTGACTGACCCCAAACATGAGGAGAGATGAGATGAACGTTGAAATCGGATTGAGAGTTAGATACGCCGGCGATCAAGCAAATATGTCTGGTATCGGTGAAGTTACAGAAATGTGTCGAAAGTACTGCACTATTGATTTTGACGACGGCAGAATTTTTAAATTAGTACCCAAGTCTATTATTTCTGAAAATCCAGGCGATGTAATTCATACATTAGATTCATGGCTTAAACTACGAGCGGATACATTAAAATATTATCAACAAGCAGCCGCTTCGCGTAAAGACAAATTTGCTAGAGATTAAAGGAGAGATGAGATGAAAACTTTCGCACTGGTACAAAGAATCATTGGACGTAAATTTACATTTAATGCAGAAAATATGACGCAAGCGCAACACCTTGGTCATAACTATGCAAGATATCAAGGACTCGTATTCAAACGTGGCGGAATACATGACTTTGACCTAGATGTTATAGAACTTACTCCGTCGCAGGCTCAAGAAATCGACGACTTGCATAATGAATATTTTGATGGAATCAGAAATTAAGGAGAGATCGCATGACACTAGGAAATTCCAGAACTTTAGACCAAGCACTCAAAATTTATAATCTAGATTATCTACATGGCTTGAGCAATGGGTTATATATTGCAGGTTGTGATTTATTCGATTTACGTATTTTGGAATCATCAGAAGAGACACCCTCAAGTGTTCAAACAATTACTCTATGTTTAGCAGTTATTGAAACGTCTAGGCGCCTTTGCGATGAAGCCATTAAATCACTCGTTTTACAACGTGAGGCACAGAGTAAAGAAAAAATGCGTGAATACAACGCCAAATATCGCGCAAAGAAAAAAGGTTCATTGTAGACTTTTGATTCTCAAATCTGTTACTGATACTAGGAGATATGCATGGACGCATCAATTGAAGAAACTATCCGTAAAACACTTACCGAACTGTTAAAGAAACGCGAACGTCATGTATTTGCATTAACGCAACATGATGTTTACGAGGCAGCCATTGATCATAGGATGGCTATTGTGAGAGTTCAGAAAGAAATATCTACGTTAAGGATGAAACGATGATCACTGAAATCTACGTTATTTACGACAAACGTCAGAAAAGAGACTTAAAAGGATGTTATCAAACTTATCAACTGGCGCGTTTAGCTTTAAATAAAACCATAATTAATAGAATTGTCAAAGAAACATTAATCCCTGCACACGCAGCAATTCATAATTTCATTATCAAGGAATACAAGGTTATACCTTAAACCTTCCCTCTCTTGGCTTTGGTCACATCAGATTTTTTCATGACCTTATGCGCTTTCTTTTCGTTCTTATAGATGGTTTGGACTACTGGCCACGGAACTTCCTTTTCCGTCTTTGCGCCGCTCGTCTTTACCATCTTTTGACGTGCTCTTATCCACATTTGCTTTTCTTTCGGCGACTTCGGAACTTTTGACGTAGTTTTGTTTTGCATCAGCTTCGATTTTTGACTCATTGACTTGCCCCGTGGTTGAACAATAAATACAAGATACCTTTTCAATTCCTCCCATGCCTACAAAGTACCCTCCTCCCTTACATACAGGACAACGAACCATTGGATCAGTGACAAAGCCGGTCGATATCCCAGTGGGAATATCGCGACAACCTGGGCATGATGCAGATTTACCGAATACAGTTTTAACGGTGGTTCTACCCTTACATTGATTACAGACTGGCATGTGATCTCCTTTTGAAGAGCTTTTTTAACATACCGTTTAAGCATTAACAATTGACATTATGCCAGACTGGGATATTATGTAATTGTCACTAACATGAGGAGATGACAACATGACTAGATCTGCAAATTGCGTAAGATTTATGAATGGTTCTAATTTTGGCTGTAAAATTATGTATAACGAAAAATTATTAGCAATTCGCGATTTTAAATTTCCATGCCATTACTTAACCGACCACAGAATACGCCAGATCAACAAAGTAGGATGGCGAATTGCTGTAATGCCTATTTTTACAGATGGTGAGAGGGTTGGCCAACCCAGGCCATCGACTGAAAATTACGAAGAAACTTGGTTGGGCGAAAAATTCGATACTTTTGGGAAGGCACAAAAATTGGCAATTCACCTCACCCTATTAGATAGTAAAAACATTTATTTCGTATTATAAGGAGCGATGACAATGAGCGCCGAACAAACACCAGGCCCATTTGACTATAGCAACCGGTTCGAAGAAGTAGGATTCACGCGTGATCAAGCAGAAACGCTTGTCACATCAATTACGAAGATGACTAAGACGCATGTAGCAACGCAAGAAGATTTAAAAACTCTTGAAACTGGTCTTAAACATGAAATTAATCTTGTCAGACATGAAATTAATATTGTCGGAAACGATATTAAAGCCTCCGAAGAAAAGTTAAGTCACAAAATAAAAACTTCTGAAAATTCTCTACGCGCAGAATTTAAACATGAAATAAATAGAATACTTTTCTGGATTCCTGCTGTTCTTCTTGGACAGGCTGCATTTATTGTCAGTTGCATTAAGTTCATTCATTGAGGAATTATCATGACCCTTACTCCGCTATTAATTTACGCCATAAACTTATCTGACAATCTAATAGTTACCAGCGCTATTGTAATTATATTCTGTATTATAATAATAACATTTACTCTAGTTTTTCAATGCGATTATAACGAAAAGTGGAATGGCGATAAGAAAAAAATTAAAACTTGCCCTCGTTGGAGAAAACGCGCTTTCATTGGTTTAACAATTAGTACTATTCTTGCGATGCTGTTACCCTCTTCTAATACATTAACGATGATGTATATCCTCCCCACTCTTTCTAATTCTCAAATTATCCAAAAATTACCTGATGAGTTTCAACAATATATCAATCAAGTTTTGGTAAATCCTCATGATTCTCATTAATATAATATTTATTGCTCTGGGATTTATTGCAGGCGCCCTTTTTATCATGTGTATTTATTTTGATGATATGCAGGCCGTTAAAATCGATCTGGAAAATATTAGAGACAGGATTAATTTTAATGACAGGCTCTGAATTGCGTATCATTCGATCAAAGCTCGGAATGTCACAGACAAAACTGGGAAAAATTCTTGGCGTGCATTGGAAGACGATGCATCGTTACGAAACCCAATATCCCGAAGTCCCCACTGCTATCGCATTTATGGTCAGTCAATTATTGAAGGAAAATGAAAATGATCTTAACGCTAAAATTTAACTTACCCGAAGAATATTACGAAGCCCAAGATGCTATTAGGGTAAATGAAATAAAATCTAAGTTAGAACGAGTAACATCGATGTGGAGATTTCTTGAAAAGAACTCCTGGCCAGAAAATGTAAAAACTGCGGATGATATGTATGAATACATGCATTATCTATTTTTTGAACGATTAGAGGATTAAATCAATGAAAAGAGAACTTAAAGCCGCCTACCGACAAGGGATGGAAGATACGATTGTGACACTTGAGCAATCAATGCTTTCATTGCGCGTTACACTCAATAAATTTCCGAAAGAAGAAGAACGTATAGTTGCCCATAAAGTTATTGATGAGATTCTAGTATTTTTAGATAAATATAAAGAAATTGCGTTGACGGAGGTCAAGAGAGGTGATTGAAATCGAATTGACAGACTTCGACAAAAATGAAAAATTTACAATATTTCTTCATGCTATAATGATATATTGTCCATTAACTATAAGAACTTGTGTTATGGGAGATGAAGTAATTACCACCAATCTGTGCCGTATTAAAACCATCGAAGGAAATTATTTCGATGCAAAAGAAACCTACGAAGAAGTTAAAGAATTAATTACCCAAGCCAAAGTAAATTATTTTCTGTGCCAGAGGCTAGTTTCACAGAAAATATAAAAACAAATTAAGGCAAAAAAGATTTTTCTTCAACAAAATTAGGTAAAAAACTATCTCCATAATTTTCATGATTATTTTTTTTCGAGATAATAACTTTAGGATTTTGAGTTTCTTTACGCAACTGTTGCGTTTCAGCATTTGCCATCCCATATAGCAAATCTAATCCAGTTGCATAGCCAATGAAAGTGTTTGAGTGCGCGGATTGTGCTTGTTGTGCATTTCTTAAATAATCTGCATATGCACCATTCATCGATAATTGCCTGTCAAACATAAAAACCTCCAAATGAATTTAAAGGCCGTGAACGAATCAAAACACCCTACCCGCTACCACCATACTACTTTCTAGATAAAACCTCGCCATCAATGGATTTGCCCTACTCCTGTTGATGTTTTTGGCAGGTTTGAGAACTTAGACCCAATTTTTTCCTCAAGTATCGACATTGGGCGCAAATTTTCGTAGTGCGGGAAACAAAATCCTCCCACCTGCGATTCTTGCTGACAGCCAGCGTGTTTGCAAATAAATTCCGGCTTTTTTTGCTGGGATTTTGGGATTAAATCAATGATTTCGCAGATTTTTGGCATGTATTTGCCTTTGCCTGAAAGCTTGCGATATTCAGAAAATGCCGTTTTTAACTCGGGAATCGTGAAATATTTCAAATCATCCCAGTAAATTTCAACGGTCACGGCAGTTAGTTTTTTGTCGTAATAATCTGCAATTTCATGCAGAAAATCAAAGAAAATGCCCTTTTCACTTGGCCTCATGGATTTTCTCCTTCTCAAATTTCAAGAACCGTTCACGTTGTGCCGCCCTCTCCGCTTTCGCCCGATCTTCCGGCGTGAGTCGCTGACGAGGGTCAGGCTCGCCCAAAGTCCGAAAACGAAAATATTTGCGAACCAGTGCGTCGAAATAATTTGGCGAGCCGATCACCCCCTCCTCGATCTCGGATTTTTTGAAAGCGAGCATTTCTCGCAAATCCTGAATTTCAATTTTGTCGGCCTTCCATTTTCGAACCATGTCCGTCGTCGTCAGTTGCCAAACTTTGAACGGCGCAAAACCTGCACTCAAAAATTCCGAGAAAAAATTTTCATCAACCGACACCGGGTCAAATGAAATTGGTAGTGAGGTAACGGTGTTTGTATACCCTGCTTCTTTAGTAACTTCTTCTCCTTCTGTTTTTAGTTCTAGTTCTTTAGGATATGTCCGAGCAATATCCGATTCTTCTTGGTCATTTGTCCGTTCAACATCCGGAGTGTGTCCGGACATTGTCCGGACTTTTCCGATACGACGAATCTTCTTTGAACTATATTCATCGCGGTATTTGAGAAGGTTAGGGCAGTCCAAAGTAAGATACTTACCGTCATACTTGTAGAAAATTAATTCCAATTCTTGGAAAAAATTTATTATCGCTTTAAATTTTTTTTCAGATATTCGGCAGGAATTTATCCAAATTCGTGAAAAATAGCGCGAAAATGTCTTATCGGAGTAGTCCATTTGGGAGGCAATTTTCTCTAAAATTATCCAGTAAACCCCATAGCCTTCAGCACCAAAAAGGTCGGTTACTTGGGAAAGTTTTTCGTCGATATGTGAGAGGGTAAGGTGTTTAAAATAACGCATAAAAAGTCCTTAAAGCAGTCGTCAAAAGTTAGCTAATTTCTTCAAGAGAGGAGGGGAGGGTGTCGTCATCCGCGATGCGTTTAGCATCGCGAATAACATCTAAAGCCGCGTTATATTTGTTCTTGATGCGCTCGTTTTCTTCTCTGAGTTTTAGTAAAGCGGCTTCTTTTTGCTTGATCTGTTCTTCAAGTGAGGCGGGCTTATCTTGCATGTCTTTGCCGCAATGATGGGCCAGCCAGTAGAGGGGGATGTAGTTACCGCAGAGATCAAATAAGGTAATTAGCTTATCAACATCAAAGGTAGCATGGCCGTTTTTAATCCGTGACCATTGGCCCTGGTCAATCGCAAGTCCATAGCTAACCTGTTTATCACTTAGTCCTTTTAAACGTATGCTATAAAGGATAGCCTCACGTAAAGATGGTATCGACTCGATTGTTTCCAACATTCTTCTATCCTCATCAGATAGTGGCCTCGTCGACATTTTAATAGCCTCCCTAGCACAGTCAGGTTAAGTTTAGAAGTCAAATCTTTTGACTTCTACTATTACTTATATTCCCTTAAATTTCCTTAGTATTAAATTGCTCGCGAGGGTAAACGTCTTCTAACGAGCAATGTATGTCGAGGCTCTTTCCTATATCGATCAGCTTATAGGCAAGAGCTGGTTTAGGGTAACGGCTGCCATATTCATAGTTGGATATCGCTCCACTCGTAACACCTAACTCGTCTGCTAGCCGCTGACGAGACCACTGGGTTTTACATTTGATCTTTCGTAATAAAGTAATCATAAGGGCGAAATCTAAACAAAGTGTTTAAGGCTGTCAAGATAAAGAATAGGAGAGTTTTATGACTATAGGTGAACGTTTAAGACAGTGCCGTCTTAATAAAGGATTCAAACATCAAATGGACTTAGCCTTGCGTTGTGGATGGAAAAATTCAGCGCGTATCTGTAATTATGAAAAGGATGTGCGAGTGCCAAGACCACGTGATGCCGAAATCCTCGCCTGTGTCTTGAAAACTACACCTTCTTATCTTATTTTCGGAGTCACGTCCGAATAATTTACCTAAGCAGTGAAAGGGAAAGGGCGCACGATGCGCCCTTTTTTTCGTCAAAAATCCAGTATTTTAATTGATAAAATTGCTCGTTAGTTGCCCTCTCTCAAATATCTCTCATAAATATCTCAAATATCTCTCATAAAAGAGTTGACAGAAATAAACGTTTCGTTTATTCTTCGTTTTGTACGGTGACTGACCGGATTAATGAGGAGATAGGGAAATGAGTAATGAATACCAAAGTTACGAACGAACCATTGATGATATCAGCAAAGTTTTAACAAGAGAAGATAGAATAAAACTAATAACACAACAAGCCAAATTCCTAGCAGGGCTTCTAATATTAGAAGATCATTATAAGAGAAAAGAATCCTGCGACTATGAAGCGATCATAAACCGTGATGAGCAAGGGCAACTTATGATGTATGTAGGAAGTTACTTGACAGCCGATAATGTAGAAACAAAAAGAATTATAGGCGAAATGATTCTAGCCACTATTTCTAAGAATGCATCCCTGTATTACACAAGAGATATTGTAGATGCTGTAGAAGACAGACATATTGAGTTTCAAGAAAGTTTAAGCCATAGGGAGGACGTAGAGTATGAAAATTATCGAGACGCGCAAGCATAAAGCATTTGCAAATATCAGCATCGGTACACATGTTGAGTTTTGCAAAAGACGCGGAAAAGTAGTGTCGTATTTTGGACGTAGGGCGGTGCAATTTATGAATGCTGTACCCTTGTTTGTCAAAGATACTGTTGTGTTTGAAGTTCAATAGGAGAGATGACCATGAGAGACTTATGCTCAGATATTAACCAAGACTACGCCCTTTTTCACCGGGACTTTTTTAAACGATCTGAACTTGCAAAAGAGACCAGAAAAGCTGATAAATTAAAGAAAATCTATCAAAAAGCGTTAGCCGCAAAAGAGCGCATCGATGAAGAGGTAAAAACAGCATCCTTGAAATTGCAAGCACAATTTACTATATTGCGCTCATTATGAGAGATCATGATGAATCTCAAGGGCAATACTATGCCCTAGAACTTGAACACCGAAGACATGAGGAGGAGAAAAGGATGGCTCAGGAAAATGAAGTAATTGTTGACGATGATGGTAACATTCTTATAAGTGATAATGAAAAAAAAATAATCCAATTTTTATGCGAACTAGAAAAACTAATTCAAAAACATAATCTGTTAATCGTAGGTGAAGTTTCAATTGTCGATAACGCAACCACTGACGTTATTGCAGAAGAAGTGCACCTTGATGAAATTGACGGAGAGTTTTATTACGTGATGGTATAACTATAATATTCGAATTCTACTGACTGCAACCAGGAGACAGACATGACACCAGGAATATATGAGATTCCTAATGAGGAATATCACGCCAGTATTGGCATAAGCCGATCAAAACTAAGTTTGCTTAAACAATCACCATTGAGATATTGGTATAATTATTTAAGTCCCAATCCACCACCCAAAGAACACAAAGATTGTTTTGACTTTGGAACCTTATTACATACGCTTGTTTTGGAGCCTCATCTTTTTGACGGGATGTTCTTTCCAGAAGAAAAGTACGATCGACGCACAAATATAGGAAAAGAAAAACACGAAGAATATATGCGCAGAGCCGAAGGTAAAATAATCATAGCACCTGATGATATCTTAAAAGCACAAGAAATGGCACGCGTTGCTAAAGAACATCCGCATGTTATTTCAATCCTAAATGGTGCTGATATTGAAAAGTCCTTGTACTGGACAGATACAGAAACCACTACCTTATGTAAAGCACGTCCAGATATCTGGAATAGACAGATCAATATTTTAGCCGACCTTAAAACTTCTCGTTACGATAATGCCTATGACTTTATGCGCGAAGCTGAAGGCAAGGATTATCACATGCAAGCAGCCATGCAAATTGATTCAGTCTTTGAATTGACCGGCGATGTGATAGACCATTTTGTATTTTTAGTAGTACCTAAAGAACCACCCTATATGCCTTATACCGTACCGCTTGATGATGAAACTATAGAGCAGGGTAGAAAGGTATATAAATCAGGACTTAAGCTTTTAAAGCACTGCATTGAAACAAATGAGTGGGATAAAGAGCGAGTTACATTAAGGCCTTATTCATTAACTCCTTGGCAAATGAGCAGAAATCCTTTTAATGAATTATTGGAGGTGTATTGTGGGTAATGAAATCATGGAAAGAGACGACGGAAATGTCAAAGCAGAATTAGACATTCAAATAACAACGGCCAAAGCTTACCCGCGCGATATGATGCGCTGTTTAGAAGAAGCCAAGGTGTTTGCAACCGCCAATGAAGAGATCGCAGAATCTTGTATTTATTCATTGCCACGCGGTAAAGACAAACAAGGTAAGCAACAAATTATCACAGGCCCTAGCGTGCGCTTAGCTGAGATCATGATGAGCTGCTGGGGAAATATTCGTGCAGCAACTCGTATTGTCAGCAATGACGGCAAAATCATTACAGCAGAGGGTGCGGCCTGGGATTTAGAAAAGAACGTTCGTATCGCTATGCAAGTACAACGCAGCATCTCCGGTAAGTTCGGAACCTTTAGCGCTGATATGCAAGTCGTCACAGGAAATGCTGCGTCAGCCATAGCGCTGCGTAACGCTATATATAAGGTAATCCCTAAATCTTTGGTCGATATCGTTTATGACGCAGCTACCAAGGCAGCAATAGGTGATCAAAAACGTTTAAGCGAAAAGATACGTAAATGTTTCGATCGCTTTAAACATCACGGTATCGAAGAAGAGAAGATTCTAACCTACTTTGGTAAATCTAATGCCGCTGATCTTAGTCTCGATGATGTAACAGAAATGATCGGTATTGGTACCGCAATCAAAGACGGAACTATGACAATCGAAAAGGCTTTCGTTGAAGACAATGAGAGCGCAAACAATGCAAAGACAGCAAGTCTCGAGGCAAAACTAAACGCACCCAAAGAATTAAAAAAGATAGATCCCGCAAAATATGGGTCTTTGCAATCAGTCAGTGATTTTCAAAAGGGGTTAGGTGATGCTGACGCCGTTTGAGAAAAGATTCGAGTTTAATAATAAAGTAAGCCTTAAAGAATGTCTGGCGGCAAAATTCAAAGGAGGACACTCGTCATACCGTACCGCTGATTTATTGGGTATTGATAGGCAAACTGTTCAAAAGTACGGAAAAATTTATGGGCTCGATTTTGAACTTAATAATAAAAACCGCCGAGTCCGAAAGGAGGTGATGACACCCGCATAATAAGATAATAATAAATATAATCTTTACAATTTTACTCAATTAACTTAAAGGAGATTTTATGTCAATTTTTACTTTTCATGAAAACTATTTCACTTGGAAGGATGAAGACGATGATCGATGCTTAGTTCATAAAAAATCACTAAACATTATTACTATTCGTCACGATAAAAAACAGCTTAAACTTCATTGTTTGCATACTTTTAGATCAATGGGCCCACTGGGAATGATGGCTAATGACACCTTTGGATTAAAAATCAAACCTGATACCTGTGATGAAATTATTGAATCATTTAAAAAATATTATGGAGAAGATGCGTTTGTAGAGGTTACGGGTTCCGATAAGGATAACCCATGCGCATTAGTACTTATAAGAAAAAGCCAAATAGTGGGTCTTATTGAGTATGATAGACGCGGTGTAGGCGTTATTACACGAAGCGGTCAACAATTTGCTTGCACAAAGAAATTCGATGATTTATTTGAACTTCTTAATCACTAAAGGGGAAATGTATGTCTAGAGGTAAAAAAGTTTTAGTTAAGGAAAAGTCTAAAGTGACGAAGCCAAAATCAGCACTCAAAGCTTCCAAAGCACGCGAAAAGGGCCGTACTGCAAAATTATCGCCTGCGAAAGCTGAGCAGTTAGTTAAGATTTACGAACGAGGCAAACTTAAGGTTAAAGAAATAGCAGAAAAGTTCGGGGTAACACCGGCAACTGTTTATCGCTATACCTTATCATCTAGAAAATCAAAGGTGAAAGAGTAATTAATCAATCACAAGGAAACGCCCGATAAATGTAATTATCGGGCTTAAGGAGAATCATGTGCCTATTAGAACCGAAAGAAGATTCAATATTGACAGCCAGAATGGAAAAATGAAAGCCCTGATCGAAAACAAGCAGGGAACTTATTACACGACTATTTACGGAGAAAATATTCTTATAAGCGAATTAGAACAAAAACAAATCGACGGAATCATAGATTTTTTGATTTCAATCAAAATAACGATGGCGGCAGCCGCTTAATTAACACTATATTAAATGAGGACTTATAACATGACGACACTAGACCCAAGCCAAATGATGATCGTATACGATGGGGTTGCTTATCCCTGTGTTAAGATTCCTGATGTTGCAAACGTCAATACTAAGCAAGTATTAAGTAATGGCGACATGCTCATCATTAGCCGTATATCACGCAAAGACTTACCATTTGATGCCTATGATAATGTAAAGGAATCACAACAAAAGCTAGATAAGGCTATTACATCACTTTCCAGTAAACGCCAGCGACTCACACCTGAAGAACGTGAAAAAATAGCTGACATGTATGTCAAACGTGAAGCGTCGACCAAAGAAATAGCAAAAATGTTTCACACTACTCGCGCAAATGTTTATGCGATAGTTAATCTATTGGGTAAAAGCAGAAAAAAAATGAAAGGGTCACGCAATGTAAAAGATAATATCCGCAAAGAAGTACGAGCCGCATATAAGTCAAAACAGGCAACTGTTGTAGAACTCGCTAAGAAATATAATGTTACACCTTCCCGCATTTATCAATACCTTAGAACTTAACAGGAGATATTTTTATGGCACGATCAGCTAGTAATATTAGTAACTTTAATCAATTGCGTGAAAGTCTCGGCGAGACATTAGATGGCTTATTGAGCGGTAAAGTCGATGTTGATACCGCCAATGCAGTATCTCGCGTATCGGATTCAATCACACAAACCATTAACGCTGAATTGAATTACACTGCAAAAACTGGTGCAGTAACAGTGATTGATTTTTTAGAACAGCGTGAAATGGCTAAGAAGGATAAGAAAAAAGCACTTGAGAAGTTAAGGTAATTTATGAGAAATCATTTAACTTCTTTAATGAGACAAGAGTTGCAATGGGCTATAGTGAATTATGGGAGTGCTCGAGGTATTTGTGATTATTCTCCCTCAACAACGGCACATCAGACTGTCCTTGATAAGTGGCGCGTCATTGAGAAGCAGCTCGATATAATTTTTGCTGAATGTAACTTAGTTGATGAAGAAATATATGCCTAAGGAAGAGTAAAAAAATTTTGATGGACGCTTTAAAAAGTTTTTGTCGAATCTAGTAGGAGAGAGACTCAATGATTGAAAGTATCGCGATAATTTGTAACGGTTTAACTATACTTATAATTTGTTTTTCTTTAATTGTGCTACGCAAATGGCTTATTTATATGATTGAATCATATAATAGTTTGAGTTTTAGAATAACGGGATTAGAGCATCTAGCATCCGCTTCCAATATAAGATTACACGTACTAGAACGTCCTGAATGCCATATCTGCGCCAGAAAATGTGAAGGAGGGGCCATAATTGTCGGTAACCCACACAATAAGATATATCGATGCCATCAATGTCAATCAAATATCGATCTGCAGGCACAACAATGAGTATTGATCTAAAGAAAAAGTGGGATGAAAAGTGCAAACTTTCCGAAGAACAGAAAGAGTTAACCATAAAAAAAGGAGAGCAATTAGCCAAAAAGATTGCCGAGTATATTAATGGTTTGCTTGATGATGATGCCATTAATATCAAAGCAGAAGGATTATCAAGAGGCGATATTTGCGAAAATGCGGTAGTTTTCTTAGCTGCTTATCACATAAAAAGCGCTGTACCTGCGTATAACATATCGGAAGATGAAGCCAGAGTTATTTTTATGCACAACCTTACCGAACTTCTTAAAAATTTAGAGAGTGTGCATTGATTATGATGGAAATGGGCACTGACACATTATTGCTAATTATTGGCGAACGCTTTGAAGACCTCGAAACAGAAAGAGACAGAATTGAGATTCTGGCAAATACAACAATGAGGCGGCTTGAAAAAGCGCTCAAAGAAAATGAAGAGCTTCGTCAATCTGTTGAAGATAGAGAAGCAATAATTTTAAGGCTTGAGAAAGAAATAGTCATATTGAGTAATGAGAAATGAGAAGAATTAAATACGCACAATTAAGCGAAACCGTGGATAAGACAGGCTTTACGTCGTGGGTTCGTCCTGAAATGAAGAGGTATTTCAATCGATGCTGTGATTGCGGTCTCGTTCATGAATATAAATTTACTGTTGAAGGAAAGAATGTATTTTTTAAAGTGAAAAGGGATAACCGACGTACTGCGCAATCTAGGCGCATGAAAAAGTATAAGCAGGGGACATGAAAGAAAATTCCGGAAAAAGAAGAAATACGCGGCGCACTAGATGCCGTCAAGCGCGAAGAATAATTAATTTCTCCCGGCATTCATGCCATGAATGGGATGGCATGGTGATTACCTGTGCTGATCCAGAATTTGCGCCATGTCAGTGTCGCTTTGAGAATAGTAAGAATACGATAAAAGTAATCGCTGGCAGCAGAGCTGCATCGCATGGATTGAGGTTTAAATACTTTTAACACAATTGGAGCATATTATGATGACTATACTGTGGGCACTTCTTATAGCTTATATCCTATATTTGCGAGATGAAGTAGACCGGCTAAAGAAATAATTAACTCTAATTTCCTGTAAATCTGATTAAAAGATAAATCACTTAACAGGGCCGATTATGGCCGATAATCGCCATTATCGGCCATAAATGGAGGGGCTATGAGCCATGCAACCAAAACCTAACAATACAGCTTCAATTCCTGGAAATCATTTTTGCCAAGATTGCGGATTGCCAATTGTTTTTGCTTGTTGTAATGATGGAATGGCTGATATTTTACCTTATTGTAAAAGTGATTATTGGCTATATTGCTCTAATAAAACTTGTAAAAACCATGCCGGCGAAGAATTTGCGAATGATTTACCTGAATTTGTAATGTAAGGAGTTAACGGATGAATGAAGATATGAGGTTATGGTTAAGTGCTGTTTTAGGATCAACCGAAATGCTTAAGCAGCAAATAAATATTTTGGAGGAATCCATTACTACTATGATTGTTTCTGAACAATCAGATATAGGAGATATTAATTTCAAGTATAGGGGCTGTAAAATATATATGGATCATCTTGAGACAGTTATAACAAAAGTTAATCATTATGTGGATGAAAAGAGATAATATGGCAAAGTCAAAGGCAATTCTACAAAGCAATTGCAAGAAAATATTAAAAATATTTGAGCTACATGCAATATGCTGTTCAGGTTGTCACCAAGCTCGCGCTGAAGATTTCACTATTAAACTTCTAAAAACTAAAGAATTAGGGGAGATAGGGGTTTGTTGCGTCGTAGAAAGGGCTTATAAAAAATTATTGAACAAAAAGCATAAATAATTAATTACTATTTCCAGTAAAAAAGAATACTGGAAATAGCGTTGAGATAGATAAACAGAGGGTTTTATGGGGTTAACCGTCAAAAATAGAGTTTGTCCATGTTGCGCAACGCCAATTAAAACAAAGAATGTAATTTTGCAATACTCTGAACTTTGTGATTTCTGGTTCATTTATTATTTCTGCCATCGCTGTAAAGAAAGTCCTGTTTTATCTGATGATATAGACTTTAAAATATTATATCCTCCGTCAGATCAGGTTTTGGAGAATTAAATGTCATCCGGCGTCGATCATTACTTATCTATTACAAATAAGATTGGAACGTTAGGGTTTGACGCGCAGGCGCTTGGTCTTCTTGAAGGAGAGAATGCATCCGCCCACGAAATAGCAAAAGCATCAAAGCAAATGATAAAAACTCACAGAGAGCTGATAGATGTATTGTCAAAGCTCGTAAGGGAATTTAACGAATTGAGAGATAAATATCATGATTACGAATAAAACACAACTTATCATAGAATTTTACGAAGCACCTCCATCAGCTTTATTCAACGAAAAAACTATAGCCCTCATTCGTTGTGTTTCCGTGTCAACTTTGCAAAATGACCGTTGGCGCGGAGGCGGAATTCCCTACCGTAAATGTGGCGCACGGGTTTTATACAAAAAAGAGGATGTGATGCGATGGATAGAATCGCATGAGCTGGTAAAAAGCACAAGTGAGTATGACGAAAGGGAGAATAAGTAATGGGGGCTTATATTTTTGGTGGAATGGTTGGTGGGGCTACCCAAATAATATCTGCGCATTGCGGGTATAGCCTTACTCAGCAAATACTGTTAATTATATCATTTTCATATTTAGCGTCAGCTTTATATCTTAGAGATAAATGAGGAATTTATGCAAACTGAAATGAGTCAGGAATTATTAGACCGATTTAACCAAATTGTCGTAGAAATAATTGAAGCCACGACTAACGAGGACGATAAAAAAATAATGAGCATGGAAGATCAAATGGTCAAGCTATATGTTCGCGTAAATTGGGATGGTGGATCACCTAATCCTTTATTATTGCAAGTAGCATCAGAAGAGATTGATATGGCTAAACTTAAGGATATGTTGGTTCAGGGACAGAAAGAACTTAGAAAATCATGCTCACACGGTAACCCTGATTGTTCAGGTCGTCTGGATTACACAAAAATAGAGAAAGAGGTGTTAAAAGTGCTAGCCGAATACAAAGCGCTCGATCCTTATGAAGATAAAACGGCTATTATTTGCCAGATGAATTTTTTAGTTGTTAAGGATGGCAAAAGTGTAAATACCGAATGTTTTAAAGTTGGAACTCGACTTGGGAATGAAAGCGATCTGGAAGAAATAGAGAAGTTAAAAGCGGCTGCAGGTTTATCTAGCCATGAAGTTAAACATTGATATCTGAAGGAAAAATTCATGAAATCTTCATTATGTTGTTTTTTTAAAAAGCCTAAGCCTTTAAGCATACCATTAGAGAAAACTCGTCCATTGAGCCATTTGATACCAGCGCCTCAACCTGACGCTGCCTATCCTGGCCCACAAAATCCGACAATTGTTACGAAACCTTAAGGAGAATTTTATGAGTGGTGAAATATTATTAGCTTTACAAGAGATCGTTGATGCTCAATGTTATGATGCTATGTGGTTACAAGTTTTTACCACTTCTGATCCAGAAGCCAATATAAAAAATGCAACCAGATTTTCAAAACATCTAAGAATGCTTCATGAAGCTATAGAATGTGGAAATATTGAGAAAGTTAATATAATACTAGAAATGGCTAGAGATTATGCCAATGAAAATGAAATTTAATCTGTTCTTTCTATCAATATTTTAGAGAAGAGTGATCATGACGAGAGAATTAAGACCTAAAGCTCCACAAGAATTCGTATTTCAACCTGTGGTAAGATATACCTTGTTTGTTCCACCGGTTCCTCCCTCGCCTGCCTTAGTAAAAGTACCCTTTATTCCTCAACATCCTCATGATTTAATCCTATATCTTCCTGATGAGCTTAGAAGTAACATCAATTTATATTGGAGGTAAATCATGTTTGAAGATGATTCGAAAAAACCGACGTATGTGCAATGTAAATTTTTTGGTCAGAAGCCTCCTATCCCCGATGAAGTTTCCATGAAAGAAGCGTGGGAAAGACACCGTCAATATTATGTGGAAAATGGTATAAAGCGCTCTCCTACAGTGCCAACGTTTGATCCGTCACAATTAGGAGTTTACTTTGGTAAATGATTCTAATAACAATAAGGGGCCTGCTTTTAGCGCTGTTAACAGCGGCGCTATCCCCCTTAAGCAACATTTTGAATGCAGGGTATGCAATAAAAGCTTTTTACCAGAATTCTTTAGGCGAACGTTTAATGGACTTGATAAAATATGTCCATTTTGCCGAAGGGAACAGCAAACATGAATCCTGGTGATCTAAGAGTATTTATTGAAGGAAAGCTTGAGAGCTTAAAAAAGCGTCGTTCTGAATTTTGGAGAACGGCTGAACTTTTTAGCATGAATCGAGATTCCCATGGTGTTTGGGACTCAGCCGTCGATGTGTATGCAATCCAACGTGCCATTACTGAGATTGAAGAAATTATTGAAAAAATTGATGAGGAGTATGAAAATGATATGTCGTAAAGAAATTTTTAAGCAAGCAGAAAAGGATTATTCCAATATGATCAGCTTTAGGCTGCCTTATGGTGGCGTGGAAGCTTCTAATGAATATAGGTCTTTTATGAGTGCTAAAGACGTATACGAGCAACTAGGTTGTCAATGCGGGAAATGCGAAAACCCAGAAGCCCTAAAAAAATCTAACAAAAAGGACAAAAATCATGATGCCTGATTTAAGACCACCTGAATTTAATCTTTGGCAACAACTGATTGCATTATTTTTACAATCAATATTGCTAGGCATAGTGGCAGCCGTTATTTATTTAATATTTAAAGCAATCATTCACTTATTATAAGTAAGTCTGATATGGCACAAGATAACCATTGTCTTATTTTTGGAAGCGAAATAGGCGATATATCTTGTGCCTCCTCTAAAGCGAAGGCCAGCTATTTTCTCGCATCATGAATGATAATATCTGCGCCCTATTTCCAACCTCTTTGGCCCATAAGCTCTCAAGCATTTCTTTTGCAGCTTCTGCGTACATTTCTGCTGCGAGATATCTCCAAAACATTTGAAAGCTAACTAATTTCATTCCTAAATTAAAAGCCATATCAATTAATACTGCTTTTCTAACATCCGATTGCTTCAAGTATATCGGATAGGTATTAATCAGATAATTTTCAGCGTAGTTAATATCTTCTATCAGAATAAAATTGGCAGCAGCAGAAGATATGCCTTTGGCTTCTAGATTATGCCCATAACCAATGGTAAGAATTCCGGAAGTATCTTTATATGCATGCGATCGAAATCCTTCCTCGATTTTTATACGATCGATTAGCTTTTGCAATGTCGATGGCAAAATTGTAAGCATTATATCCTTAGGCTGGCAATAATTGCTTAATCATTAATAAAAGATGATCGCGGTCAATACTAGCATATACAAAAAATAGCATAGCCCATACTTGCCATTTACTAAAGAATACCACAATGGCATTGATCAAAGTATTGGCCCGCTTTCGGTAATCTTCCAGTTCTTTAACCCGAACATCAATAATATCGATGCGCTTTTTATCATCATCGAAGGTTTTATTGATTGAAGATACCTGCTGCATCAGAACTACGAGCATCCCCCGTAGTTCTGAAACCTTTTCATGTAGATCAATTACTTTATCCGTTATATCCACCGCTATTATTCAGCAGTATTAGCAAAGTAATTTGCACCGTCGGTGTAAATTGTCGTGCTTTTTCCGGCAGCTAAAGCAAATGTTGATGAGCCATTGATCGTTGAGGTAACGGGAGTAATAGTATCGGTCGCGGATGCATCATTATTGCGAATGAAAATTGACCAATTCAAAGGTAGCGTATTTGCATTTGGTAATGTATCGGTCATTGCAACTGTAGCATCAGAACGTAAAAATCTTGCATTGTTACCCCATGCAGCTAAGTTAATAGCAGCACCAGAAGAAACGGTGATCAAATTAGATGCGCCCTGTAACAAAACTTTCCAATCGGTGGTTACACCATCAGAATAAAACTGCACCAACTGTCCCGGTGGAATTGAAACCGCAGCCACGCCGGCAACAGTATTGCCAGTGGCAGCAGTCAGGATTAATGTAGTGACGTCATTATTCTGAATTTCAATAAAGCCGCCATTCCATATTGCGCTGGGAATATTGTCCCCAGAAGTATTAGAAATTAAAGGCAAAGTATCTGACATTGCGGTACCGGCATTAGAGCGAAGTATTCTTTGACCTGCTTGTGAATAGGTATAAGAAATGCTTGTTCCAACGATAGCAGTATTAGATTTCCATCCATAAGTATAATTAGAAGTATTGTATAATCCTGGGGTCTGTGTTACGTAAGTTGTCATGTATATATCTCCTAGTTAAAAATAAATTAAGCCGGGTTACGAAGCGTGAAATAATTAGTTCCGTCAGTAATAATGGTTGAGGTATGTCCTGCGGCTATGCTCAATGATGAAGAACCATTAATAGTGGCAGGTGAAATAGGGGTTAACGTAATTGCTGCAGAAGCATCAATATTATTGATCCTGATGTTCCAACCATTAGGAAGCGGGCCAATTCCACCATTACTAACATTTGGGACGGGTAATGCATCAGTCATTGCAACTGTTGCGTTGGAGCGATTAAACATCTGTCCGATAATTTGATTAGCGGCAGTAAAAGTTTCGTTAATAACATTTGCGTAATTAACAGATGTTCCAACAAGGGATGTTATTGGCAGCAAGCTAGGTTGCTGATTAAGAATAGGCAAATTGCCGGTGGTCGTCATTTGTATATCTCCTGAGTTAAAAATTAAGGGTTATATAAAGCAATTTTGTAAGACGTTCCGTTATAAATTATAGGTATATAAATGGAAGGTAAAGCTGGTAATGCAGACGCTGAACCAGTCGTTGCACTTGATGCGGTACCCAATGGATTAGTTGATGATCCCAAATAAAATGTACTACCCGCGGTCAATGAGATATTCGCGCCTAAAGCAACTATATTGGTATAAGTAGTAGCAGCCACTGAAGGCATAATGTTATAACCTAGTAATACATTATCATTACTTGCGCCGGTTAATCCTGACCCACAATTAGAACCCATCATGACATTTTGAGAAGCGCCAACTAAATCGATACCAGTTTGATAGCCCAACATGCAATTATTGCTTCCACCCTGCTCGCTTCCATCGGATGCATAACCAATCAAAGTATTTCTAGTGCCACTCGTTAAATTTGCGCCAGCACCGGTTCCGAATAGAGAATTTTCATCGCTCAGTAAATTTCTACCTGCTAAAGTCCCGACGCATGTATTGCTACTACCTGAAACGTTTACACCGCCAGCACCATATCCGACAAATGTATTACTATTTCCATCTTCATTTAATTGACCCGCAATATTTCCTATAAAAGTGCTATCTATACCACTAGTATTATTTTGCCCTGCACTTGTACCTACAAAAGTGTTAGCCGTACCTGTATTGCTACCATTTCCGGCGGAAGCGCCTATAAATACGCATCCATCTGCAGTATTTCCATTACCGGCTCCGGAACCAAATGCACAATTATTGCTCCCACCCGTATTATCCTGCAAAGCTTCAAAGCCAACTGCAGTATTACCACTTCCATGATCAGTAAATTCTCCACAAGAATCACCTATAAAAGTGTTTGTGCTTCCGTCAATATTAGAAGTTCCACTCGCCCACCCAACAAAAGTATTATGGGTTCCGTTAATATTAGAAAAACCAGAATCGTAACCAATAAATGTTAGATTACTTCCGTCAGTATTTGAGAGTCCAGAATTTGCCCCTACAAAAACGTTTTGAGTGCCGTTAACAGTAGCATTTCCTGCCGACATTCCGACGAATGTATTATAAGAACCTGCAATCGCCGCGGCCCCAGCCAAGGCACCAATTATTGTGCAATTATCGGCAGCGGCTAATGTTCCAGCCTGATAGCCAATATAAGTGCAATTGATATTATTCGTATTGGTAAGACCGGCTTCAAAACCTACAAAAACATGTCCCGTGCCACCGCTATTGTTTTTGCCGGCTTGGAATCCTATTCCTACGTTTCCATCGACTGTATCTTGATTAAGCGCTTGGTATCCAAATGCACATGAATTATTTCCGGTGCTAGATGCCTGATATGCACCTGATCCGAAAATACAATTTTGTGATCCGCTAATTAGAACATCGGCAGCGAGAGTTCCTACCACTGTATTATCGGTACCTGAAGTTAAATTAGTTAAAACGCCCGAACCAACCCCGGTATTATTTTGTGCGGTCGCGATCGTTCCACACACAGAACCTATATAGGTGCAATTGCTTCCTGAAATATTTAAACCACCCGCTTCATATCCTATAAATGTACATCCACTTGCACCAGCAGCAGTTGCCCCTGCCGCATATCCCATAAAAACATTATGCATTCCAGTGGTCAAATCTCTTCCTGCATCAAAGCCTACTCCAACATTGAAAGCTGAAGTTGATAAAGAGCCACTCTGATTTTCTCCGATAAAAGTATTACTTAATGAGTCTACTAGATTTATTTTTGCAGTCGCTCCACTGATGGCGAGCGTATGTGAGGCAACTGTATAAGTAAACGATGTATCTCCCGTAAGAGTATTTGATCCGCTTCCAAATCCAACTTCAGTTGCAGTCAACGAAGCCGCGGGCAATTGCGTTATGATGAAATTTATTTCAGTCTGACGTGTGCAATGTTGAGTTTGTCCACCACCCGTTGTATCAAATACAACATTATCGGTTAATGAAGGAGTACCTGTGGGTAAATTTGTAATCGTACTTGGTGCGGCCATTTAAAACCTCATGCTATATATAAAAGTGAAAAACCATTGTCTTGTATAATATCGAACCCATTGTCTTGAATTAAAAATCCATCTCCCGGTGGTGGTTGAGGTGATCCCCCGCTGTTATTTTCCGCATATAATTTATTGGCATAAGGTTGCTCAACGATAATATTAAATTTGCCGATATAACTTTGATCGCTCATACCAGACCCGGGGCTAATAAAGTATAAAAAGAAACTTTTACGTACGGAGTGCCTGCACTTATAAAAGATAAAGTGGTACCAGGAGTTACAAGTCGCATCACAGGATTTAAATCAGCAGTAGTGGGTGCAAATGAACTAGACGGTAATGTTGCTGTTGTCGCAGGGTCAACAAATACATCAACACCGCCGGTATAAGAAAATACTGCAATTTGTGCATCATTCGGAACTGTAACGTGCTGTTCAGTATTTGCAGCTAATGTGGTTTCATAACCATCGGTTGCAAATGGTAAACCATAAATAACATTTCCATTAACGTCTTTTACGACCAATAATCTATTGCTCATCATTAACCTCTAATATTTAATAAATCCATTGACATATATATTTACTGCACGTGTTTCTGTTCCAGGTGTTCCACCATTGTTAGAACCATTGGAATAACCGGAATATCCCCACTCTGGAGAGTCAGGGTCGAATCCAGAATTAAAATCGTTTGCTGTACTTGTATCCGTAGCAGATAAATCACCAGGAGGTGGTATAGGATGCACTGGCCCATTCGCTTTAGTAGGAAGACCGTCATTAAAAGCCCCTACTTGATGATTATGTGCTTGAACGTCATACCACTCATAAGTACCGAGAACATCGCCAATAATTATTGAATTAGTAGACCATCGAGTTGCTTGGTCTAAATCTAAATTGCCCAAGCCATTCGACCAGAATCGCATAGTAAATCCGCGAATATCTGGCGCGGCAAAATATCTAGAATTGAGTGCAATTTGAGTTTTAGTTGCAACCATTGAATCTGAATCTGATGATAGAATAGGAACTTGTATCCCGATTTTATCTGCGGGCATTGGATCCGTCCCTGATCCATTTACTGAATACCACGCGTAATAATCTTTGATCGATGAACTAAAAGTGAAATAGGAACCAGCAGTTATTGCTGACCCAGCGAGCGTAGTTATAAATGAATTCTGATAACCACTCACTGCTTCTGCAATCGCTTGCGCAACATCATCGGCGGTCATCGCAAAAGTAGAATTATAAAGTGCGACAGGAATACCAATCCCACCCGGTGCAGGATCAGAACCTGTACCATCAACGGTAAACCATACGTAGAAAGCCATCACCGATGAGACTGGCATTGTATAGAATCTAAACCATGTCCCAGGCGAGATCGCAGATGACGCAGTTGTTGCTACTCCATAAAACGATCGCGTATATTGAGTATTAACATAATTAAATGTCGTAAATCCTGAAGTTCCGGATTCAATACCGATGATTTCTTCATTATCACCAGAAGGCCCAAGCGTTAATCCTTGTAAAGAATTAATCATGTATAGCAAATTCGTATTAGCATAATGACCCAATACGCCTACAGAACTTTGGATAACTCCAGTATGGCAAGGATGGAAAGAAAATCCGGTAGGCGTTGTGCCATCAGCAGTCGTTGTAATGGGTCCTGCAGAATTATTTACAAGACGCATCGTGCTACCAGTTGAATTTATATTGGTAGTCACAAACCCTGGCCCAGTGCCGAATAATGGGCAATTGAGTGAGTTATTAAATATCTTTGAACCCAATCGCGAATAGGGAATTCCATCAGAGGAATACAATGTCGTGTCATATGAGACACTTCCATCACAAACTAATTCACCAAACCCTGGTGTAGATATCATGGTTATATGAATTTCACCGATGGAAGATAAATCATAAGTCACACCCGTTACGCCAAGAATTAAAGGCATTCCTAAATTTAATGAATTGTAATCAGGAAGACTGGTCGGAAAAGCTCCACGCCCACTATTAAACAATGAGCGATAAACATAAATGCTATCTGGCTCTTGAGGAAATGCAGGGTTATCGACGATTCCTGGCGTCAAAATAAAATTATTTAGAGTAATGTTATAGGATGATCCAGGAGGAGGAGCTAATGCTAATTGAACATAATCATCATCATTAGTTCCAATGTTAAGGCCGGAGTTCGATGGAAAATCAAAACTAAAAGTAAAATAAGTCGATGGGTAACTTGTTGTTATCGTAAATGTGGTAAGCGTAGTAGTTAATGTTGCATTCGGCGAACCGCCAGTTCCAAAAAATCTTATAAGCTCCAGCACCAGCGGTATCGTTCCACTTCCGTTGTTAATTGCAGTAAATGCAAATGTATAAGCGTTGGAATCCGGTGGTGTTGGAGTTGCGTTGGTTGTTGCAAATTTATTCACATCACTAAATTTCAACCCTAAAAATTTTGCCTGTCCTGCGGGTGACGTACAAATAATATTAACACCATAGCGAGGATTACCATCAGGAGGAGGTGTTATAAAACTTCCAATGCGAGGAAATAAAACAATATCGGTACTTGCATTTGACGCACGTTCAAATGTCCACCCACCATAGGCAATATTGGTAACTTGTTGTGTTAATTGACCGACCACACTCCCTGCGGTAAATGGATTAGGGACGTTGGTATGTAAAATAAATTGCGGATTAGGAACAAAGTTTTCACTTACTGCAGTGCCAGACGGAGTCGTTCCGATATCAATATTGGGCCAAGCTTCACGAGAAAACTGAAAGACACCCGCAGAATTATAAAATTGCACAAAGTATTGTTGTGGGTTGCCGTCAGTATCTTCAATAAATCCGTAAACAACTTGATCAAATGCGCCTTGTGCGTTTAAGTTGACTTGCCATTGATTGGAGCCGTTTAGAAATCCGTAGGGTTGATACCCATAATTAGGATAACCCCCACCAGTATCTACAAGTTCATATACTACCTTATAATTCGCACGGTCATTATCTTCAAAGAACAATGCATAGCCACCTGCAAGAAAATCCAGCGTATCTTTATCGGTGAATACTTCCCACATCGGTGTCATTAAGACAAATTGTGCTGGATTATAAGGTGTAATGGGTGATGTCATTGGCTGTAATTCCCTAATTTGGATGCGAGAAAGGCTTGACGTAAATATGGAATTGAGTTGTAAACTTTTTGTCCAACGTGGGTTTGCGCTAATGCTTGACTAGTAGAAGGTCTACTTTTAAATAGCATAGGTGCCAACTGGTGGCCCAAGATACTTCCGATAGCGCCCCCTGCTTCTTCTCCACCGCCGAGAAGTGAACCCAGCACACCACCACCGACGGTTGAAACAACGGTTTTAGCTAAGTTCTGACGATTAACTGCATTTTGTAATTGACCGAATTGTGCTTGACGTTCTGGAGATAAAAACGAACCTAATCCTTGTTCATCTAATTTTGCTTTAGCGGCTAGTAATGATTCTGGGGTTGCCTGTGCACTTTGCTTTCCGAGCTGAGAATACAAAATACTATCGGATGCAGAAGGCGGCAAATTACTCAACAATTGCTGAGTTTGAGAAGTCGGATTTTTAAATAAAGTGGATAAGTTACCTGGATTATCATCTGTCGGAACTTTACCTTTTGCTACGATATTGCCTGGTGGACCATATAAAGGCGTAGCCATATTTTTAAATACATCATTTTCAGTCCAGGGAACGACATTATTCTTCCAGTTGGCTTGGGCTGCTTGATAATCTTGAGCAAGCCCCTGATTACCTTGTGCGCCAAGATAAGTTCCCATATCACTACGTAAGGCGGACTGCGCCTGTTGTAAAGAATCTCTTTCATTAGAAGATATAACATCAGATGTATTACCGTTATCGATTGCACGCATACGCGCACCCATCTGAGATTGAAGCAGATGAGCATTTTGTAAAGTGGGATTATTCATAAAATTGTTGTGCAATGAACTTACTTTACTATTTGAAAGTGCAGAATTTAAAACATTTTGAGGAAGCGCATTATTTCCAGAGATTTGACCTCCAGTGAGATATGCCACCCCTTTTTTTGGAGTAAAATTCGCATATTGTGGTGCTTGACCGGGAGAATAAATACTTTCGTTGGGGACTTGATCGAATACATCCTGGAATTGTTTTTGTCCTTGATCATATGCATCATTTGCAGTTTTAAATACGGTTTGTGCGAAATTTTTGCTGTTATCTTCTAAGGAATTTCCTTGACTGATTCCATTAACGATTTGATTTTTTATATCATTAGCGCCGAAATATTTATCGGCAAGACCGCTAACGCCTTGTATAGCGTAAGGTAATGCTTCGCTAAGTGTTCCAAAACCTAATCCTGCACCTAATCCTGCTAATCTATTATTAGTGTCTTGTGATGCACCATATAGACCTGAATAAGCGGTACGACCGACTTGTTGACCTAATTTAGAATTTGCTAGATAACTTGCAGCATCACCTAAATAAGGCAGTCCTTCAGCAGCTAAACCAATACCGCGCAATCCTTCACCACCGGCAACGAATCCCCCAATATTTCCAGCAATATTTCCTGCTTTGGAGGCAAGATCAGGTTGTTGCTGAAATGTTGGAATATTCACACCAGGCAGCATATCAACTGAATTTATAATGTTATTACCAAAACCTTTGGCAGCGGCTGTCGCGAATCTTTGATCAAATGGCGGTTGTGATGGTGCATTATTATTACTGGTTGCAAGATTTTGATTAAACTGTTGAATGTCATCAGGTGTCATTTCATAGGTCATTGTCGCCCCCCTGCTTTTGAGCCATACGTAGAAGTGACATATTGTTGTTGTTGTGGGGTTAAGCCTTGATACCAGGTCGCAGCTTGCGCACGATTATCAAAGGTAGGTTTAGGAACATAGGTGGCTCCACTTTGCGCGGCTTGTATCGCTTTAGGATTTAAGAAGTCATTATAAGAACCTAAAAAGTTTCTTCTAACTTGATGATTTTGATAATCAAAGACTGGCCGTTGATTGATATATTGAGTCCATAATGTTTGTGCGGTTTGTGGGTCAACTCCATCAGATTTTGCAGCATTTAAAAATGAAGGATATTCTTGTGCGCGCTGTGCTACTGCTTTGACAGAATATGCCATGTCATTGGCCGCACTTTGATCAACATTGCGTCCAGGCTTCATGGTCTGCACATATTGCATATCAGTATTAGTCACACGACCTGGAAAGTAAGTTTTTGCAACTAATGCGCCGAGATTAGTTGCCGCTGCATCAGTTTCTTGTTCTGGGGATAGATCGCCAGGAGCGGCCCAAGAGTGCTCCCCACGTACTGGAATATTGCCTAGCAAACTTCCTTTATAGGTAGAACGATTATAATTAGAAAGATATTGGTCAGAAGCATTCGCTAATAAATTGGCCTGTTGGGATTGGTCAGAACTGTTTTTTAACAAATCATTATAAGTTTCTACACCTGTGCTACCCGTGGTCTTTGCTGCCGCTTGTAATTGCTGAAATGCTAACGGATTAAATAAATAATCATAATTGGCTTGTTGCCCTGGATTTTCTGCTTGACCGGGTTGATTAGGATATACACCCTTAGAGGTAACTAGATTACCTTGACCCATGAATCCTGGCCCAAATGCAGCTTGTACGGCTTGTGAGGCAATAGATTGTGGTGGTGCACTATTAGCTGGTAACTGACTAGGAACTTGACCATTGGGTGTTGGTATCGGAATGCCAGCCGATGTTAAGGGGCCAGAATTGACAGTTCCATTCGGTGCTACATTAGGTAAATTCAATTGTTGTAAAGTTGGGTTTAACCCTTGATTTGCTGCTTGTTGTAATTGTTGTGCATTAGCTAATAGAGGATTGGTATATATAGAATTATTAGCCTGTTGAATTAACGCAGGCGTTCTACCAGAAACCAAATTACCCTGTGCACCATAATATGCGCCCAATCCTTGTTCTTCAGGTATCTGACCTTGCAAAATACCTTGGGTTTGTGCCGCCATATTCGGAGCTTGTTGTTGTGTATAGGCTAATTGCGCCGCAGCCATTGGATTAGCATATTGAGCTTGAGCGGCTGCGATTTGATTTTGATAATTTTGATATTGGTTTTGCATACCTTGATTGATAAGTTGTTGACCCGCACCAAATCCAGTT
>DATAXC010000302.1:0-10185 GCA_036266895.1 Gammaproteobacteria bacterium | reverse complement strand
AGGCAATACTCTTCGCTTTTCTCATTTATTCAACAACGCCCCCTGTGGGAGAGGCAATACTCTTCATTTTCCTCATTTATTCAACAACGCCCCCGCAAGGGACTGATCATCTCGGATATTCTCAACAACACCCTTTATCCTACCTCAAAACTTTGTAACTGTTCCCGAGATCTAGAACACACGAAAAACGGTCGGCTTTGAGTCAAGGTTCAATGAAAAGCTTGGCCAAAGACGGCCGTTTACTCGTGAGCACTAGATGCCTACAATTGGTTTAACTGAAAAATGGGCAACAATACGGCCAACACAATAAACAATACGATCACACCCATAATCAAAATAACCGCCGGTTCAAACAACGCCAAACTGACTTCAATCAAACGATTAATTTCATCTTCTTGTTGTTGCGCAACACGTCCTAACATACTTTCTAATTGGCCGCTGGCTTCACCACTGGCAATCATATGAATGCTCATTGGTGGAAAATAAGAAGTTTGTTTTAATGCCAGATGAATAGCTGCACCTTCACGCACTCGCCCTACCGCAACTTGTACCGCATCACGCATCGGAATAATTGTAATTAATTGTGCTGCGATCGTCATTGCTTCTAATACCGGCACACCTGCAGCAGAAAGAATAGATAACGTACGCGCAAAGCGTGCGGTATTTGTGGTTTTAATCGAATGACCGATCAATGGCAGACGTAACAAAATAAAATGGGCTTTTTTACGTAATTTGGCGCTTTTTTTCAATGCTCGCCAACCAAACCAAATGAAAGCAACGAGCATTAACAATAAATATAAACCATAACTTTGTATAAACACACTCAACCCAATTAATATTTGCGTCATCATCGGCAACGCTTGTCCTAAATTACCATAGACAGCAATCATTTTTGGTACAACATATTGCAATAAAAATCCAACAATGCTGATAGCGACTAACACAATCATGCACGGATAAATTAACGCGGTTTTCAATTTTTGTTGTGTTTGCCATTGTTGTTCAGTGTAATCGGCCAGCCGTAATAATACTTTATCTAAATGACCAGATCGCTCACCCGCTGCAATGGTTGCGCAAAACAAAGCAGAAAAACTTTGTGGATGATCGCTTAATGCTGCAGCTAATGCATGACCTTCCATCACTTTACTACGTACAGACAGCACTAACCCTTTTAATCGCGATTTTTCAACTTGTTCAGCCACTGCGGCTAATGCTTCTTCTACTGGCAAACCAGCAGATAATAACGTAGCAATTTGACGGGTAATTAAAGCCAATTCTTTCGGACTTAAACGATACGTGGTTTTTAAAAACGACCAATTGCGCTTACCTGACGCGTGCGCACCGGCTTTTTGTCGCGTTGATTGCACTTGTACCGGCATTAAAGCTTGATCGCGCAGCAATTGGCGCACATGTTTTTCTGTTTCCGCCTCAATCACGCCTTTTTGTTCGCGGCCGTTTTGATCAATGGCAATATAATGGTATGCGGGCATAAGATAACCAGAGTGAATTTATAGGTCGTAGAGACCGTTGCCGTAAGATACACCTATTTTTACTTAAAACACAATAGGATGTAAACATATTGACTTGTATACACAATCGTATATACTAGTAATATGAAATTCGAATGGGATAATAATAAAAACGAAATAAATATCCAGCAACACGGGATTGATTTCCATGATGCTGCTGTCATATTTGAATATCCCATATTAATAAAAACTGATACCCGGAAAGATTATGGCGAGAAACGTTTAATAGGTTTAGGGCTGTTATTTGGGGTTGTAATAGTAATTGTTTTCACAAAGCGCGGTGAGGCTATCCGTGTGATATCAATCAGGAGGGCAAATAAAAATGAGCGCAAAATCTATCAAGAAAAACTCGCGCAGCAGGACTGATATGGTCAAACTGCGTCGAAAAGATGATAAAAGCATAAATTACAAAGACAGTCCTGCCACCACTAAAGAGTTTTGGAAGGATGCTGAAGTGTTCATGCCCCAACATAAACTGCATATCTCATTACGATTAGATGAAAATATTATTAATTACTTCAAGGAAGAAGGTAGCGGCTATCAATCTAGAATAAATGCTGTTTTAAAGGCTTATGTGAATACACATCCTCATCATGATAAATAGATGATTTGATATCTACTCAATGTTTAACGAAATTGTGCACGCACTACGTGCTGTTACTGCCGATACTGACTTAAGACTTTCAAAAGCATGAGGTACAAATAATATCTAGTTGTTATTTATAATAATTTTATATATAATTACAAATTAAGACTACAACTCTTAATTTGTAAAAAGGCTCTTTCCATGCTAAAACGCATTCTATCCCCCTACCTTATTCGATTAGCAGGCCAATATCCGGTCATTACACTTACTGGCCCCAGACAGTCGGGAAAGACCACTTTATGCAAAAGTTTATTCAACACTTATGACTATATTAGCCTTGAAGACCTTAGTATCCGAAATTTAGCAACAAACGACCCGCATGGCTTTTTAGCCCAATTTAAGCAAGGCGTTATTTTAGATGAAATTCAACGAGCACCTGATTTAATGTCATACATTCAAGGGATAGTGGATGACAAACAAACGCCAGGCCAATTTATTTTGACCGGATCACAACAATTTGAAGTCATGCAGGCAATCAATCAATCTTTAGCAGGGCGAACTGCTGTATTAAGGTTGCTACCCTTTGCTTACGGTGAACTTTACCCACAAGGTACAATGCCAGATATAGCAAACTTACTTTATCAGGGATTTTATCCACGCATCTATGATAGACAATTAAATCCCACCGAGGCATTGAGTTTTTATTTAAGTACCTATGTAGAACGAGATATACGCAGCTTGATAAATATCAAAAACTTATCTTTATTCGAAAGATTTTTAAAATTATGTGCCACTCAAATTGGCAGGCTAACCAATTATTCTCGTTTGGCAAATGACTGTGGTATTACTCAAAATACAGTAAAAGAGTGGCTCTCAATTCTAGAGGCAAGCTATATTTTGTTTCAATTACAGCCTCATTTCGAGAATTATCGAAAACGATTAACAAAATCATCTAAATTATACTTTTACGATGTTGGTTTGGCTGCCTATTTATTGAATATAACCGATCCAATACATGTACAAAACAGCCCAATGCGAGGTGAATTATTTGAGAATTTTATCGTTAGTGAATTTTTGAAGAATAGATACAATCATGTTAAAGATAATAATCTATATTTCTTTAGAGACCATGTAGGAAATGAAGTTGATTTAATTCTTGATTATGGCTCAACGTTAGTTTCTATCGAAATTAAAGCAGGCAGCACCATTTCGAATGATTATTTTAAAGGCATTCATTATTATCAGCAGTTGAGTGGAGAAAAGAATATTAAAAAAATGGTTGTCTATGCAGGTAAGCAATCTATTCGACATAAAGATATTGATGTTTATTCCTATAGTGATCTTGAAAAATTATTTGCCGAGCTTAATAATTTTTAACGACTAATACTCACTCGTCACACGCAACACTTCTTCCAACGACGTATCACCCATCAATACACGGCGATAACCATCTTGGCGTAAACTCGGAAATAAACCACGCACATATTTACGCATTTGTTGTTCAGCCACATCATCGTGTATCATCGTTTGCAATGTTTCATCTACCACAATAAATTCATACACACCACTGCGACCAGCGTAGCCTAAATGCCGACATTTTTCACAGCCCACTGGATGATAAATCACTGGCGAAGTGCTCGCGGCAACACCTAACAATTCACATTCTTTAGCATTAGCCACCATCGGCTTCTTACAATCTACGCACAACAATCGCACCAACCGTTGCGCCAACACCCCATTCAAACTTGATGCTAATAAAAAAGGCTCTACACCCATATCATCTAATCGAGTAATCGCGCCCACCGCACTATTGGTGTGTAACGTCGATAATACTAAATGCCCAGTTAAACTAGCTTGAATGGCAATTTGCGCCGTTTCCAAATCACGAATTTCACCGACCATCACCACATCCGGATCTTGACGTAAAATCGCACGCAAGCCTTTGGCAAACGTCATATTAATTTTGGCATTGACTTGTGTTTGTCCTACCCCGCTTAAATCATATTCAATCGGATCTTCTACCGTTAAAATATTACGTTTTTTATCGTTTAATAAAGTTAATCCCGCATATAAAGTGGTGGTTTTACCGGAACCGGTGGGGCCAGTCACCAACAAAATACCATGCGGCCGCATTAACACGCCTCGCATCAATTCTAACGCTTGCGCCTCCATGCCTAGCTCAGCCAAATCTAAACGTGCACTTTGTTTGTCTAATAAACGCAGCACGGCACGCTCACCATGGTTGGTTGGCATCGTCGATACACGTACATCGACAGCGCGGCCACCAATTCGCAAAGTGATACGTCCATCTTGCGGTAACCGTTTTTCTGCAATATCTAATTTCGCCATCACTTTAATTCGCGAAATGATTAATGGTGCGAGAACACGCGGCGGTTCGAGCACTTCACGCAAAATACCATCGACACGAAAGCGAATAATAATACGATCTTCAAAAGTTTCGACATGCACATCAGAAGCTTCTTCTTTAATCGCTTCACTGAGCAATGCATTTAATAAACGAATAATCGGTGCATCATCTTGTTTTTCTAATAAATCTTCGACACGCGGCAAATGATGCATTAAATCAGACAAATTCATCGATTCACCAAAATCTTCTGCCATTTGCATGGCAGTCGTGGTATCGGTTTCATAGATTTTTACTAATTGTTGATTAAACTCTTCTGCGCTGACTTGTTGCAAACGAATGGGTGTCTGTAAATGACGGCGAATCTCGGTTAACACAGTTAGTGCAGGGCTATGATGAAATAACACTAGGGTTTGTGCCTCTTGTTGCACGACTAACACGCCATAGCGTTTAGCAAAAGCAAAGCGCAGTGCATTCATGGCTTATTCGTCTCAAACGGCGTAGGTAACTCTTTTTTATTTTTCCAGGGCGGTAAGCGTGTAACTACGGGTTCATCGCCGATAGTACGTAAATTTTCTCTAAAGTTCGCTTGTTCTGAGCGCATCGCTTGATACTTCATTTGAGAAATTGTCATGGCATCATCACCATGATGAATAATAATTGGTTTAATAAATACCATTAAATTTTTCTTTTGTTGGCTAGTTGTACGTTGCTGAAAAAGCTTTCCAATCATTGGTATATCGCCCAATATCGGTACTTTATTGATATTCTCATTATTAGAACTACTCATCAATCCACCCAATACCAACACATCATCGCTATTGATAATCACTGAATTAGCAATTTTACTGGTATTAATAATGGGCGTCAGCCCTGGGTTTTGTGGATTTTGCAGCGTATCGTTTTTTAAATTTAACTTCAATCGTACGGATCGTCCTAAATTAATTTGCGGTGTAACATCTAATCGAAGTGTCACTGGTTTATACGTATTGGTATTAAAAGGTTCTACAGTGCCTACTCCGTTTGAAGTCGCATAAGTACCCGTTTGCACAGGTACATCTTGACCAATTTCAATCGTGGCTTTTTGATTATCCAACACCATAATAGAAGGTGTTGACAAAATATCAACGCCATTTTGATTACGCAAGACACTTAATACGGCTTGGATTTGCACATGCGGCATAATACCAACCACGCCCGCACCAAAATTAGGAAATGACGTGGGTAAGCCCGTGGATTGATTGTCACCATCATTCACACTCCCCCACTGAATGCCTAAGCTTTGTAAATTACTTTCATCTACTTCGGCAATAATCGCTTCTACCATCACTTGTGCTGGCCGCACATCTAATTTAGTAATCACCGCTTTTAATGCCTGCATCAAGGTGGGTGTTGCGGTAATAATAACGGCATTCGTACTGATTTCGGCTTGAATATAGGTGCCGCCGGATAAGGTTGTCTCTTCTTTTGCTGAGCTAGTGGTCGCTGAACTAGTCGATGTCGACGCTGTCGTTGCTGTTTCATATTGGGAAGAACCACTGTCTTTACCTAAAATATTTTGTGCAATTCTATTTAATAATGGCGCAAAGGTTTTCGCTTCAAGATAACGTAGATAAATCACTTCGGTATTGCCCGCGGAAGTTGCTGCAGGTGCATCTAATTGCGATAACAACACACGCACACGTAAACGCGCTGCTTTAGGGCCGCTTAATAAAATACTATTGCTGCGTTCATCAACGGCAATCGATACTGCTGGCGATTCACCTGATGCACGTGCTGCGGTCTGTAAATTATTTAATACGGTTGCGACTTGTGCAGCAGAAGCATGCTGTAAATGAATCATTTGAATACCGCTGGTAGAAGCTTTATCTACGTCTTGGACAATTTGATAAATACGATCTAAATTGCCAGCGCGACCTAATAAAATTAAAACATTGCCAGGGGTATAGGCGGAAATATTACTCCATTGCGGTAACAATGGCCGCAATACTGGGATCAGTTGCGAAGCCGTCACATTTTGTAACGGAATAACACGGACCACCACTTCTTCCCCTTTGCCTGGTGAATTATGCATCACTACTGGCGTGGCTTGCTCACCACTTTCCATATTCGGCACAATCTTTACCACATGACCGCTAGGAATCGCTGAATAACCCAACATACTCAATACGGAAAGAAAAACTTGATAGACTTCGGTACTTTTTAATGGCTTGGTAGAAATCAGCGAGATTTTACCGCTTACGCGGGGATCAACAATAAAGTTTTTACCGGTTTCTTGCGACACTTCGTTAATCACACTTAAAATATCCGCATCTTGCAAATTCCATAAACGGGTGGCAGGTACCACAGTGGCTTCTGCTGTAGGTGAAACAGAGACGATCGGCACGACTGTCGCATTAGTCGTCACCACGGGTGAAACACCTTCCGGATTTTTTTCTGCAAAAGAGACTGTCGCAAATAATAACCCACAAATCAAAATGCGTTTGATGGAACGTAATGTTATTTGCGGAGAAAATGTCATGTGTATTTATTACTCAATGTATTATTTGTTCAATTGATGGGCTTACATTATAACGTTTAGCGTTCGTAATACAAATTGCAAATCTTGAAAAGCTTTTTTCTTATCGATAGGATTTCTCAATAAGTAAGCAGGATGATAGGTAATAATCAACGGCGTTTGTGCTTGGCCATAGGGATGCACTTTGTTACGCAATGATTCTAATGATGATTTTGTCTTTAATAAATAATGCGCCGATACGCGGCCCACAGCCAACAACAGCCGCGGCTGTAGCAATGCAATTTGCTGATCTAAGTAAGGTGTGCAGGTTTGCACCTCTTCTGGCAGCGGATCACGGTTATTCGGCGGCCGGCATTTCAAGATATTAGCAATGTAAACTTGTTGCCGGGTAAAACCAATCGCTTTCAACATCGCAGTTAATAATTGACCAGCACGTCCAACAAAAGGTTCGCCTTGTTGATCTTCATAATATCCGGGCGCCTCACCAATCACCATGAGCGATGCAGTTTGACTACCGACACCAAATACCGTTTGCGTACGCCCTTGATGCAAAGCGCAACGGGTACAGTGAGCAACGGTTTGCTGTAAATCCTGCCAAGTGCTCGCTATATTCGCCTGGCAAGCGGGAATGGCTCGCTCTGGCATAGTAGCAACAAGTGGCATTGCTTGCTCTGCTGAAACTCTTAACTGCCAAGGTTGGATGCCCAGCAAAGAAAAATAATCTTTATGTAACTCATTCATTTTATTTATCTTTTTTTGTAAGGATAATACTTCGGTTCCCACATGGTTTTGGCAATCATGGTAGCTAAATCAGGCTGTATTGGCTTTTGTGCCAAGCCTTCATTACACGCTTGTTCTGCGACCGCCAGCGCCACTTGCATACTAACCATTCTCGCTTCAGCCAACTTAGGTAATAAGGGGGCGGTTTTATCTTGCATGGTCGGCGAACATTTACTTAATGCTTGTGTTGCTGCCCAGAGCATATCTTCACTTAAGCGTTTTGCTTTAACCGCGATGACACCCAAACCAATCCCTGGAAATGCTAACGCATTATTGCTCTGGGCGATACGATACCATTTTCCTGCAAATTGAATATCTGGAAAAGGACTGCCGGTAGCAACAATCGCTTTGCCATTGGTCCAATGATATAAATCTTCTGGTCGCGCTTCCGATAATGCTGTCGGATTAGATAACGGCATAATAATCGGTCTTTCCACTTGCGCTGCCATTAATTTGACAATTTCTTCGGTAAACGCACCGGTAGCGGTAGAACAACCAATTAAAATAGTTGGTTTTACATTTTTTACCACATCGTAAAGGGTGACGGTATTAGGATTTTTTAGTGTCCAATGGCTAATTTCTGCGGGTTGACGTGCGTAGGCAACTTGAAAAGGTAGTAATTCACCTTGACTGGTTAACAACCCTTGTCTATCCAATAACCAAAGTTGTGAGCGCGCCTCTTCTTCCGTCAAACCGACACGGCGCATGGCTGCATAAATTTGATCGGCAATCCCGACACCAGCGGTGCCTGCCCCCATAATCACTACCCGATGTTGTTGCAAAGGAATATCGCTCGCCACCACACCCGCTAAGACACAAGCCAGCGCGACTACACCGGTGGTTTGCATATCACCATTCAACGTACAAATTTGCTGTTGATAATGGGTTAAAATACGGCGTGCATTATCCCGACCAACATCTTCCCAATGCAGTAAAATAGAGGGAAAACGTTTCGTAATCGCTTGAACAAAGGCATCAATAAAATCATCATAGGCTTGACCGGTAATACGTTCATGCCGCCAACCTAAATACATCGGATCATTGAGTAAGTGCGGATTATTCGTGCCGACATCGAGCTGGATCGGTAATACACGATGCGGACTGATTCCCCCGCAAAGCGTATAAACCATCAATTTCGCACAAGAAATATTGATGCCGCCAATCCCTTGGTCACCAATGCCTAAAACTGCCTCTCCATCGGTCACCACCGCCAAATCGACTTCTGGCGGCACGTGGCCATTCAATATTTTCTCTAATCGATCGCGATCAGGATAACTCAGATAAAAGCCTTGTGCTTTGCGATGTTCTAAACTAAAACGCTGGACCGCTTCGCCTACTGTGGGTGTATAAATAATAGGCAGAATTTCTTCTAAATGTAAACTCGCTAGCTTATAAAACAAGGTCTCGTTGTAATCATGTAAGACATTTAAGTAGATATTTTTTCCTAAATTAGTATGATGTTCATGATATTGAACATACATACGCGCGACTTGTTGCTCTAGCGTTTCGACTTGATGAGGCAGTAAACTAGTTAAACCAAATAGCGCGCGCTCTTCATTTGGGAAAGCACAGCCTTTGTTTAGTTTAGGAGAACCCAATAGTTCATAACCACTGAGCGGCGTTTCAATATGGTCAATTTCGCCTTGGTTATTAGTAATTGTTTTAAATTCAAACATATTCAGATCAGCTCTTTGTGTGAGAATATTATCTAATTATAGGGCATATTAATGAAAAATATAGCAGTTTACGCCGGCACTTTCGATCCGATCACTTATGGCCACATTGATGTGATTGAACGGGCCACCCGTATTTTCGATCAAGTGATTGTAGCTATCGGTTCCAATACTAACAAAAATCCGCTTTTTTCTATAGCGGAACGCACTGCATTGACCACTGAAGCTTTAGCGCATTGTGGTACCGCCGTAAATGTACAAGCTTTTACCGGGCTATTAATTGATTTTGTCAAACAACAAAATGCAACGGTTATTTTACGCGGCTTACGCGCTGTTGCGGATTTTGATTATGAATTTCAATTAGCCAGTATGAATCGATTTTTAAATACTTCAGTAGAAAGTGTTTTTTTAATGCCTGCTGAAAAATATACTTATATTTCTTCTAGTTTAGTACGAGAAATTGCATCGTTAGGCGGTGATGTGACTGGGTTTGTACCGAAGGGTGTTGTATACGCATTAGAAAGAAAGTTTAGCCGTTAAAAAGGAGTTGGTGGGCAAAGCGCAGCGTGCCCACCAACCGAGCTTCATTATTGCAAACGAGCAAAAACATGGCCTTATTAATTACCGACGAATGTATTAATTGCGACGTATGCGAACCCGCATGTCCGAATTTGGCGATTTATCAAGGTGACATGATTTATGAAATTCATCCGGATAAATGTACGGAATGTGTC
>DATAXC010000305.1:0-5986 GCA_036266895.1 Gammaproteobacteria bacterium | reverse complement strand
TCATGGCAAAAATAAAAAAAACGATTCCATATCATACAGACGGCACAATAAACCTGACAGTATGGCTAGAAAAAATTAATCTTACTTATCAAATAGATACGAAAAAACTGGCGCTTGCTTGTACCCTTGCTCAACAATTCACAGAAAAAGCCGAGCCGCTCTACGATCAATCTCCACTAGCACATGGATTAAAAGTAGCTGAGACTATTTTGCAGCTTAAGTTGGATCAAGAAACAGCGATTGCAGGTTTATTAAGCAGTAGTGTCCTATTAACACCTGCTATACAAGACACCATAAAAAAAGAATTAGGCGACCCAATCAGTAAATTAATCCAAGGCACGCAATTACTGATGGCTCGCGTGCCGTTATTACGCGCACAAGCGAATCATAATAAAGCGCAAATAGATAAATTACGAAAAATGTTATTAGCGATGGCCACTGATATTCGCGTGGTTATCATCAAATTAGCCGAACGTTTATGTATGTTACAACAAATGAAACATTTATCGATGAATGATGTTTATAAATTAGAAATAAAAGATATCCTCGATATTTATGCACCGTTAGCTAATCGTTTAGGCATGGGGCAACTCAAATGGGAGTTAGAAGATTTAGCTTTTCGTTATCTTGACCCTGATGCCTACAAAACAATTGCGGCATTTTTATCTGAGCATCGCGATGCACGTGAACAACGTGTAAAAAAGCTTATTCACACTTTACAAATACAATTGGCAGCTACCCATTTACAAGCTAACATCACGGGCCGCGCCAAACATATTTATAGTATTTACAATAAAGCGGTGCAAAAAGAATTAAATTACCAAACTATTTATGACCAAATCGCGGTACGTATTTTAGTGCCTTCTATTGAAGATTGTTATACGACACTCAGTATTGTTCATGGGCTATGGCAACCGGTCATGGAAGAGTTTGATGATTATATCGCTCATCCAAAGCCCAATGGTTATCGCTCTATTCATACGACTTTATTAGATAATAATGGCAAACCGTTTGAAATCCAAATTCGCACGCATGCACTGCATGAAGAAGCTGAACATGGTATCGCTGCGCATTGGTTGTATAAAGAAAAAAATAAAGCGGATACCGATCATCATGACATGAAAAAAATGTCTTATCTTCGACAACTGATTGCCTGGCATACTGATATTGCACAAAGTAATCAAATCACGCAAAACGTGCCGATTACTTTTGATGATCAAGTTTATTTAATTACACCTGCCGGAGAAATCCTTGATTTACCGATCGGTTCAACACCACTCGATTTTGCTTATCGGATTCACAGTGAAATGGGTCATCGTTGCCGCGGTGCAAAAATCAACGGTCATATTGTACCATTGACCCATGTGTTACAAAGCGGCGACAAGATAGAAATTATTACTGCACCTCAAGGGCAAAGCGGCCCCAGCCGGGATTGGTTAAATGCTGAATTAGGCTATATCAAAACAGCATCAGCTAGAAAAAAAATTGCGCTGTGGTTTAGAGAATTAACTTATGCTGATGATGTGATTGCTGGCCGACAAACCTTAGAGCGTGAATTAATCCGGTTAGGTATTACCAAAACCATTGCGCTAAGTACTATTGCGCGACAATTACATTTTAAAAACGAAGATGATTTATTGGCTGCATTAAATCATGGCCGTATCAAACTGATGCGTTTAATGCAGTTGATACACCCCAAACGTGTAGAAAAATCGCCCGTGGTTGTACAGCAGATAACGGCGAAAACGGTGACGCCTAGCCGGGAAAATTTAATTGGCAATGCAGATTTGCTAACCCGCCTAGCACAATGTTGCAAACCGGTAGTAGGTGACGACATTGTTGGTTATATTTCGCGTCGTGGATTGGCGATTCATAAAAAGAATTGTGTCAACTTGCAGCATTTGAGTAAAGAGCGTTTTATACCGATTTATTGGAATGCCGATGAAAAAAAATAATAGAAGTGTTTATAAAATACCCCTCACCCGCCGCTGCGCGTCGGCCTCTCCCACAAGGGGAGAGGCAATACTTATCTTTTTTCACTTTTTAAAATAACGACGATATCCTATATCGATTTCCAGCAATCAAGCTAGCGCATTCATACGTCGTAAAATCTAAGCTCTTCTCTGACAAATCATATTGATACATTTTAAACCCAGGATCATTGCCAAAAATCGGGCTTACAGAGGGCGTACCATTAATCGTAATCGGCGTAGACAAAGGCAGCTTGATCACTTCATTCCAATCGGCATGCAAATGACCGGTAAAAACGCCTAATAGCTCCGTTGAAAATTGACGCAATATCTCTTCAAAACGTAATTTGTATTTAACTTGCCAAAGCTCCATCAGCGCAAACCAGCGTTCACCAGTAACCACCATATCGATACTCACAGGAATATGCATCGCAATCATTACTTTTTGTTTATTCGCATTCGCTTGTTCAAGTTGTTGTTGCAACCAAGTTAATTCTGTTTCTGCGGCAATATCAATTTTTTTATCAAAAATTTTATTAGAAAATAACACACTATTTAACACAATCAATCGTAAAGAAGGTGTCAAGGTAACGGCATAGTAACCAGCGGCAGGAAATTGTCGCTGCATGTCCGCACGCGTTACTTTATCTTTAACTAAACTTGCCCATAATGCACCGGCATCTTTAAAAAACGGTCCATTAGGCGTAGAAATATAATCTTGTTGATAAGAATCATTATTTCCTATCACTGAATAAACATCGATATCTGGAAACGTTTCCGCTAATTGCTGATTAAGAAAAGTTAAAGTTTTTAATACAAACGCGCGGTAACCTGCTATTGATTTATCTAACGAATATTTTCTATAGTACATACGAAAATCATGCGCTAAAAAATCGCCTAAGACTAAAACAAATTGCACTGGTTGTTGCGGCTGCGAAGTATCATCTAACTGGTAAGCTGTTTCATGCAATATCGGTGCGGAAAAACCTGATTGCAGGCTATTTTTATTAAAAGTCACCCCTGATTCGATTGCCGGACACACACCAGTACGCTTACGACTCCCTGCTGGCATCATCGCAACTTGTTTAGCAGCGGCTAATACCGGCAACAATAATGCATAATTCGTTTCTTGACGAAAGCGTGGCGGGCTTTGATCATATTGCTTAAAAATTGCTGGCCATTCACTAGCAGGCGCTTGCCGCAATTGTTCGAGAATAGGACAGGGTCGAATTGTGCTTTGTTGGCAAGCCATAAATGGATCAAAATGAATATCTGCTATCGTAAGAAAATAGTGAGAAGAAGCGGGAGATGCTATGAGGGCAAAACCACATTGGCTGAATGTTAAAAGGAACAAAAAGGGTAGCAGCAAAACAATATGGCATTTAAAAATTTTATTCAAAAATCCCACCCCCCAAAATATCCTTCTAAAAAATTCGGTACACGTTTTTCTAACCAATATTCTGCTTGCCAAGGATATTTACCTCCAACAAACCCCACATGTCCACCTTTTTCTGTTATCTCTAACGTTACCTTTGGTGATAATTCGCTTGGTTGTGGAATAATATCTTCTGACATAAAAGGATCGTCTTTCGCATGCAAAATTAACGTCGGCACTTGAATATCACGCAAATAACCGCGGCTACTTGCCATTGAATAATATTCTTCAATATTAGTAAAGCCATGTAAAGGCACGGTGATTTTAGTATCAAAATCATAGATAGTGCTCACTTTATACAGCAATCCTGGGTCAAATAAAGTGGGACTGACTTGAAACTTTTGCGATAATCGACAACGCAAACTTTTGATCAAATACCATTGATACACGCGAGAAAAACCATGCTGGATACGCGTCACTGCTTTATATAATTCAAAAGGCACAGAAATAGCCACAGCGGCCACCAACGGATTATGTGCCCCCGTTTCTCCTAACCACTTTAACAATACATTACCACCTAATGAGAAGCCGATAGCGGCTAATGGTGTTTCTGGCTCGCGCTCAGCTAGTAAGCGAGCGACATAGTTAACATCACCGGTTTCACCCGAATGATAGCTACGCGGCAAGCGATTCGGTTCGCCGCTGCAGCCACGAAAATGCATAAAGACACCACGCCAGCCTAATTGGGCAAATGCTTTTAACATGCCTTTGGCGTAATGAGATTCAATTGAACCTTCTAAACCATGCAGAATTAATACGATAGGTGACGGTTCTGCTTGCTCGACCCAATCTAAATCAATAAAGTCGCCATCAGGCAAGTTTAGCCGTTCTCTTCTTAGCGTTAGATTTTTAATATTGCGCCGACAAATTGTTGGCCACAAAGTTTGTAAATGAGAATTGCCTAGCCACCAGGCCGGCTTAAATTGCGTTTCACTCACCATTTCGTCTCACCAAATAAAAAGGGACGACATTTTTTTAAATGTCGTCCCTTTTTTGACGGGTTTAAGCAAAGTGATAAACCAGACCCACTGTAAAGGTATTATCAGATGGATCAAACTTGGTTCCAAGCGCTGAATTAAAGGAATTGTAATACGTATGGTTGTATTCTGTACGTACACTCCAATTATCAACGAGCAAGGTTTCCATACCGACACCAAAGTTGAAACCATTGCTGGTATTGGTTTTGCTGAATGAAGCAACACCAACTAAGGCGCCATTCGCTTTGAAGCTAGCCCAGTTATAACCTAAACGGACATAACCCAAAGTGGTATCATTCAAACGTAGACCTGGGATTAACGCTAAGCCCCAGCTACCACGAGCTTGGAATTTAGAACTAAAGGTACCAACGGTTGCATCGGTAATACGATACGTACCTTGCGCACCACTATAGTTTCCAAATACTTCTCCACCTAAATAGAACAAATCAGTTAGATATTGTCCATAACCTAGGAATAAACCACCTAACCAACCGGTTGCGGCAACTGGAGGATTAGCAACATCGGCAAATGATTCACGAACTCGTAAATAATCATAGCCAACTTGCGCTCCGAGATAGACACCGCTCATGAGCATTTTTGGTGGTGGACAAGGGACTGCCATTGCTTCGCCTTTGTAATTCTCACCTTTGTAGTTACCATGCTGATGATGGGTAGCTGCAACAACGGTTGAAGAAATCGCAAGTGCGGAAACGGCAGATATAGCAAGAGCAACTGCAGACAATCTTTGGTATTTCATGTACATCTCCTTATGGTTTAGCCAATCAAATAATTTTAATCATTTTGGTATGAATCAACTTTCCAAAACAATAAAAAATATAATTTATTCAAACACGCTAACATTAGCAAGCTTTTTCTACGCTAAATGTTAATCAACCTCAAGTAATAAAATCAAGTAAAACTTTAAAACCATTAATTCTCTGTATTATTACTCAATACGATTATCATTTACCACTATGGTTAATACTTATGACCATTGGTACATACGCTTTCTATAAAAGAAAGTATATGGCATGTGAGGGGAATGCTAATCATTCTTTCAGAATATGTAAAGCACTTTCGCTATTCAACATAAAAATGCCAGCAAAACCTAGCTATTACTAATAAACCGACCAGCTTTCTAGCATCTTTTTAGCTATGCTCAAATCAACATCATATTGCTCAAGCGGCGCGGTATAAGCCCAGGCGTAAAACACTTGCGCATCATTCCGCAATACCACAATTTGCCATTGTTTAAAGGCCATACCGTGATATTGATAAGAGAATATCAAGTATTCCCCACTCATTTTATCGCCATTCGTTTGGGGTAAAGTAATCGGCCCATTCTCTAAAAACTTCACCCCTTTTGATTGTGCGCTGGCTTGTTTGCGTATATCGGCAATGAATTGTTTTACCGTAGCGTATTCACCACCGGTTTTTTTAGTCAAAATAGTTTGAATATTGATTGTTGAGTAATAGGAAGGACTACCAGGTCTTCCACTAAAAATAACCGTTCCTTTATCAGAAGCATCATATTCCCAACTGGCAGGATACTTGATGGCGTAATGACTGTCTTTGCTATCATATAATTTTGTCAAAGATCGATC
>DATAXC010000300.1:0-6971 GCA_036266895.1 Gammaproteobacteria bacterium | reverse complement strand
ATCCAAATATTGAAGTTCATCAATAATAATGGCGACAGCAGTATTTCGATCTTTTGCAGCCTCTCCGATCGCAACAAATAGTGTTGCAAGATCTACTTCCAGATCACCGCTATCAGCTTCTCCCGTCTCGGCATCAATATCAATAGAAAATTCTAAGTCACCTGTTTTTATTTTCAATGCACTGATAAAACTTTTAAATACCCGTAATGCTTTTTTAGCTTTTTCACTTACCATTTCTCCACGGTTTAGATCGAAAAGAACCCTGCGCAAATGTGGAACTAATAATACGGGCAAAGTTTTTTTTTGTCTGCTTTCATGTGCTTCAATAAAAATGACTTTATATCCCTGCATTTCTGCTAAATGTTGGATTTCTCCAAGTAATACTGTCTTCCCCACCCCTCTTAAACCTACTAATATCATGCTTTTTTCAGCCCGCCCATTTTTGACCCGTTGCAATGCAACCATAGCATCTTCTAATATGGCGGATCGGCCTGCAAGTTCAGGCGGAGGACTACCTGCACCAGGAGAGAAAGGATTTTTTGCTCTATCCATTTATATAAACCTTATTTAAATTTATGATATATGTTGCTAAGTTTAAATAAGTCATATATATTTGTCAAGCTTAATAAAGCCACCTAATAAAAAAATTTGTTTTTAGTCATATAGTTACATTTTTTACCGCTATGCACGTGACTATGTAGCAGAACAAGAGTTGTATTGTTTTGATCGAGAACTGAGATTACTTATTAACGATGCGATTGAAAGAGTTCAACTGAAAATATTTTAGTTAAAGCGCTTGCTCGCATCCCAGCAGTCCAAACCACTGTTTGTGTATTGAGTGCACGCGACATAAGTTCTGCAAGCCTGAATTTTTTTCTCAACATGTGTTTTCCAACCGCGCGCCACTCGCGCCGCAGCGTCCTCTCCGCCAGTACCCGCCGCCAACCCCCCCGCGCCAACGCCAAATATCGCTTCATCAAATCCCACACCTGAAAGCTCCGCATCATCAGAAGAAATATCAGGAAAGGCTCCAGCACTATATTTAAAATTCAATGTACACTCTTCATCAGTAAACGCACGCGCAAATGCACATTGATCAACCGCTGGTAGGCTGCGTTGCAAATAGCCAATGATTTGTCGCCAAACCAAATCGCACTTATTGTAATTTGTATAATTGCTACTCAATTCTTTCCATTCATCATGCAATAAATCAAATGCTTGCTGGAGCGTAGTATAGTGTTCGTAATGCATTCCAATGATTTTTCTTTTTGGTTTGATCGCATCTCTAAATACAATCAACATATCATGAAGCAAGCTTTCATGTTTCATATCTTTATTAAGTGCTGCTGTTATGTCTGCTGGAGAGCTTTTCTTAATAAGATCTATCAATGGTTTTAAATCAAAAGAAGGTCTTTTTGATTCAATTTGTTTAGCAAGCGCTTCAATGTGCAGCTTATATCGTTCATATTGACGTATGCGTTCATTTTCACCGTTAAGTATTTTTGCAAAACCAAATTCAATTCGTTTTGCGCTAGTAGGATCACCTTCACCTAGAAAAAATTCATATAACGTCTTACGTGTGGCAGGAATACCACCACGATTCACTACATTCCCTGCTTGCAGTAATAATTCGGGATGCTCTTTTACCATCTCAACAAGAGTAACAATGTTTACTTCTATACGAGACGCAGCGTGACCTAATGCACTATTGACATTGTTATTGGGATTTTGGCCAAAATCACTAATGTGACGAATCAACCCATTAGGCAAGCCAAAAAAAATATTGCCCTTGTAATTGCGAAGCATCAGCATGGCGTAAATTTGTTCGCGGGTCAGCATAGGTTCCAAGCCTCGTTATCTAATTTATTTATACGTTATTGTAATGATATAGACAATTTAGACGCAGAGCAATCCAAAATAATTAGCTGATTTTAATAGAGTTTCTTTGCATTTGATTTAAGATAGCTGTTTATTACAGAACTGGTACCAAATAGATTTAAAGATTTTTGGAAGGATGAGAGGCTCTATATTTCTCCCTTAGCTGATGAATGACTGAGTTTATATGCTTTTCCCAAATAACGCCAAAAGGGCCTATTAATCTGAGCCAGTAATTCATGTGTTTACCAAGTACTCTGTTTTTATATAAAGATGATCGATAATAATCATTAACATCTGTCATTCTACCATGATCTTCTACAAGGAGACTGGTCTCGCCTGCCTGCGAGAAAGCAGATCTTTTGCCATCCCAGATACAAGTCGCTTTTGTGTAACTACCAAACCCAATAGCTTGTTTTTTTATTTTTAGTCTATTCTGGATTGAATGAAATAAAACAGGATCAATTACATAACTATCAATGCTATACCATGAGGAATTTAAACGCACATCAGTGATCGAATGAGAAATAATCTTAGGTAATAAGGTATAGATAGAAAAGGGAATACAACCTTTCAATAATTGTTTTTTTAGAACAATAAAATGCTGATAGGCTTCAAATCCAGCTTCATTGAATAATGCAGTTAATAATGCGCTCTTAGGGTTACAATGTCCTAATAATCTTTCTAGAGTGTACGTTATACTTGCTTGATCAAAGTTATAAGTAAATCCAAAGTAAATATTATCACGAACATAATCATGCAGTTGTATAGCTAGATCGCTATCATTCTTAGCCTTCATACTCAGTTTTTTTATTACATTTTTAATTAACATACATATGATCTCTCTTTGTCATTTTATTCGATCATTAACATGATGATTGCCATCACAATCATAGAAAAATCTTCAATAAGCGTAATGTTGGACATGGGAAGATTTAGTATTGTTCCAAGACAAGCACATTGGATTTTTTGCTTTTTTAATAAAGCCTTTATCACACCGAGACTTGAAAAAGCCATCAGAACAACCGTAATAATATAAGTTTGTGTCGGTGCAAACTGAATAAGATAGGCAAAACCAAGACCAAACTCTAAAAATGGGTAAATATATCCATAACCTATCCAACGCTTTGCAAGTAAATCATAGTTTGCATATGTGTCAGCAAAACCAGATAAATCAAGAAACTTAAAAAACGAAAATATGATAAAAAAACCTGCCATAAAATGACCCATCCACAGATGCCAATTTATCCTGCCACTGCTAAAACTAGTGGTAAGCGATACAATGAATAGGTAAGTTAAGATTAATAATAGCGAATAATAAACATTAAACCAGCTACGATTTTTTTTCTCTTGATTAGCAGGTGCTAAAATTTTAGTATCCTCTATTATGACAGGAGAAAGATGATAGTCTCCAGCCTTCTTGATGCGGATGTTCAAATCATCAAGCATTATCTTTTCAATAGAAATTAATTTTAGTGTAGGAGGATCAAGAGAAAGTTTGATTGAGCTTTCAATAGGTTGCAATGCTGTCTTTATTTTACCGAGACAAGCATGGCAGCGAACTCCTTTAATTTTATAGGTAAAATCCATACATACCTCATGAATGATAAAACTTGACTGCTAGCCTAAAGTAATACTAAAAAATGTCAATAGTTAGTTAATAAACCATTATTTAAACTCACCTCTTTCTACTAATAATTTTTCTACACCCAGAGTTGAAAAAAACCCTAAAATAATCTACATTGAAGCATCCTTTTCAAACAATCTGGATTGGAATTATTGTTCAACTATTGAGCAAAGGAAGTATATGGAAAATTACGTCTCTTTAACAGTATTAGCTATTTTATTATTTGGTTGGACGATGATAAGAAAATGGCATTGTAAAAGAGAAAAACAAAAAGAATGTTTGCAGGACAAAATACAAACACTTAAACAATCTCAAGTTCATAAAACAAACCTACCGCAAAATTATTTATATACGGCAGGTCGCACATTAGCATACTACGCGGTTATGCCGGTTTCACTATGGAGAAATTGGCTTGAACACTAATAAAATTTATCATCATGAACAATGTTTAAAATATTCATTGTGTCAAGCTATAAATGAAGCCTGGAAAAGGCCATTCTATCGGACTCATTGGAAATTCGATTATTTAGAAACAGCCATTGACTTTATCAATCGAGGAAATTTCTCAAGCCTCCCTGTAGTTAGAAAAAACCATATTAGTGAATATTGGGAGCAGCTTATCGATTACGGAGATTTTGTCGACATTGTCAGTTCTTCTGGTACAACAGGTAGGCCTGTTGATATACCTATTCATAAACAACATCAAGTTTATTTGGTTGAATGTATCACAAGAGTGTTAAAAGAATTAGGGATTAAACAAAAATCAAAAATCATTAATTTGCTAAGTTTAAATGATACATTCACGCTAGGGCCTTTAGTATGGTTGGCATCTAGAGAATTAGGGGCTGGATGCATTAGAGTTTCTCCCCAACGAGTCCAGAGGGTTATAAATATTATTAAATATCATAAACCAGAATTTGTTGTTGGAAATCCTGCCTTTTTGGTAAGAATTGCACAATTCGCAGGTAAAGAATGGTTATCTAAAAATGAACTACCTAAACATGCTTATTTTGCAGCATCTCCGATTTTTGACCATGAAATGAAACTGACTCCTGCAGCGGAAGAAGCTATCCAACTTTGGGGAATTCAATCATTTTTAAACGAGTATGGATGCAGCGAATTTGGCTCTATTGGATATGAATGTCATTATCACAAAGGTATTCACGTAAATACGGATCATTGCTATTTAGAATTGCTTGACCCTTCTACCGGAAAACCTGTTAACCTAGGTGAAGCAGGGGAAGTTGTCGTTACCGGCCTCTCTTTCCCACGCGGTTTTATTCCTATTAGATATGCAACAGGAGATATATCAGCCTGGAGCCGGAAGGATAAATGCCAATGTGGTAGAGAAGGATTAAGAATTGGACCTATCATTGGCCGCGTAGATTATCAATTAAAGTTATTTGGACAAACTATATTCCCAGAATTATTATTAAATGTAGTAGATAGATTAGATTGTGTCTCACGTTCAATTATCACAATCAAACGTAATACAAACCAAAATGATTTGATAGAAATTATTGCCGTTCCAGCTGATGGTTACAATGCTAGCTCAACAAAAAATCGTATTGAAACTGAATTATTACATCATTTACCTGTTATTCCTGATGTGGTAATTTCTTCAAATGAGCATATTGATAAATTAGAACAAAATGCTATGCAGAAAACTAATCAAGTTAAAATTCCACGTTTGTTTTTGTTATAAATGATCGTCGAGAGGAAAAAATGGACCAAACAAATACTCCAGTTGTTGCTTTAAAAGCCATAGATAGCAATTTATATTTAAAAATTGAATACCTCAATCCCGTTAATTCCATAAAATTTCGAGCGATACCTAAGCTTTTATTACAAAAAAAACAAGATGGGTTGCTTAAATCGGAGCAAATTATTTCTATTTTAAGCGCTGGCTCGGCGGCATTAACTGCAACCTGGACAGGCGCACAATTGGGCCACAAAGTACTTAGTTTATTGCCGCAAGTAACACCAAATCAAATTATACAAGCTATTAAATGGCTAGGTGGCGAAGTCATTGTAGATACAGAAGATACTTTGATAAAGAATATAAAAAAGATTTCTCAAGATTCTGCCTATTACGTACTTTCACAATCTACTGAACAAAATTTAATTAATTTTTATTCTCCTATTGGTTTTGAGATTGTAAAGCAAATTAAAAATTTATCCGCCGTCACAATTGGAATGGGAACAGGAGCGTCTTTAACTGGAATTGGCAGAGCAATTAAAGAAAAAATGCCGCATGTTAAAATCTTCGGCGTCGAACCATCAGAATCCGCTGTTGCGTCTGGTAATCCGTGGGCACCACATAAACTAATTGGACTTGCACCACCTATTCCTCAACCTCTGCTAGATAAAAATATTATTACAGATATTATCACTGTTTCTTCCGAGGCTGCATGGGAACAGGCTAGAAATACAGCAAAACTCACGGGATTAACAGTTGGGCCTATCGTAGGCGCTACTATTTTAAGTGCGCTTGAGATAAGAAAAAGGGGAATAAAAGGAAATATTGTCGCAATAGGATCATGCAGTATTTATGATTACTTATAATGGATAGGAGCAGCAATTATGCAATCAACAACAGAATCATTAAATATATTAGAAAAATTGTCAATTAAACAAGATTTAACTATCGCTTATAAAGCTTTAGCTCATTTAAAATATGACGATCATACTTATACACATCTCTCTGCACGTGACATAAATAATAAAAACTCATTTTTTATTTATCCTTTTGGACTTAGGTTTGAAGAAGTAGAGCCAAACAATCTTATGAAAATTTCTCTTGATGGTATAATCTTAGAAGGAGAAGAATATCAGTACAATAGGACTGGGTATGTGCTGCATGGCGCTATATATGATAAAAGACCAGATATACAAGCTATTTTTCATTTGCATACACCTGAAAGCCTTGCGGTATCAGCTTTAACAGAGGGTTTACTACCACTCAGTCAATGGGCCCTTCATTTTTATGATCGCTTAACTTATCACAATTACGATTCACTTGTTTTGGAAGGCAATCAAGGTTCTTGTTTATTAAATGATCTAGGACAACAATTTGTAATCTTGCTTAGAAATCACGGTTTTATTGCATGTGGGCGAACAATACAAGAAGCCATGTTTTATAGTTACCATTTACAGAAAGCTTGTGAAACCCAGTGCTTAATTCTTTCGATGAATAAGGAATATATTATTCCATCAAAGGAAGTTTGTGAGAAAGCAGTCCACGATCTCCTTACCTTTGAAAAAAACTTGGGGGAACGAGATTGGCAAGCATGGAAAAGACTAGTTTTAAGAGTAACTAAAAAATAATTATTACCATTCGCATTTCAAAAAGTGAAGTGCGAGTAGTGAGTATATTTCCTTCCATTCTCATATAAAGCAGCTAGAAAGAGTAAAGTATGTCAAATGAAATTCAACCGCAATTTACTAGCAATAAAATAGTACTTCTTAC
>DATAXC010000288.1:0-1944 GCA_036266895.1 Gammaproteobacteria bacterium | reverse complement strand
CTTGTAGGGTTGCTTTAGTTCAACCCGGTTATTTGCATCATTCAGTGAATATTTGCCCAGCCAAATACTCTTTTTCATTGGCAGAATAGGTAAATAAATTGAATTAGAACCTATAACAGAAAAATTGAGATCATTAGCCCATAAACCGTCTGTATCCCATTGATTATTCTTACGCGGATTTGGCAATGCATATATTTTTTCGATATGATTTAGTGAATCGTTACATTTTAGAAAGAAACCATACGGCATAAATGCATCATTAGTGTCATTTTCGACAAAACGAACATTTATGCTAATTCCTACCCAAACGTTTTTACCGTCATACTGAAAATAGTTAATGCTTAAAGGGTTGCGATAATATTTTTTAAATAGTGAAGTCGGAGAATGAAAATAGGTGAGATTAGAATCGATATAAGTTTTTGGTAATGGAAGCAATGAAATTAAATGCTCAACAAATAGCGAATCGACTGAAGAAATTGTTTTAATGGTTTTACCCGTTTTAATATTAATGGCAGAAATATCTCCTCGTAAAGAATTATTTACAATAGCTAACGAATCATTAATTAAACAAAACTTATCATAAGGGTTTTTAATAAATTTAGATATGTCCGTTTGCTGCAATAAAACAATCCGGTCGGAATCGCTTTGAATTTTAGGGTAATCGCCGAACTGTAAGTCGTGTAACGTTGAGCTCCACAATATTTTTCCTTTATCTACAATGCACATAGCAGCCTGGCCGGGGCAGTATTGCCTGTATAGGGAATCATCAAAGAAAACATGTGAGGGAGAAGGCGTGAAATTAAAATGAAGCTTCATAAAATACATCACATCTGCAGAATCAACATTGCCAGGGAATAGCCAGTATTTTTGAGTAAAATAGGGTTCCAAATCTCTCTGAGCTAACTGATATCCGATATAACAATTAGGGCAATCATAAGGATTAATGCAATACAATATAAATGCCGTTGGCGATTGCTGAATGATTTTGACTAATTGGTGAGTGGGTTTTGCTGTTAATGAAAAACCAGAACATAAGAAGCAAATTATAGCGAGTACATTCTTTTTCATAATGTATTTTTATTACTCAATTAAAACACTTTATAAATTTTCAATGTAGATTTTCCATTATCTTGTGAAACTACCTGTAATGAGCCATCGGGTAAATCAGTAAACCATGCATTGTCAGCAAAAAATATTGGTTTGCTTTCAACGGGTTTATAATCGTTATCAAGAAAACAGTAATAATATTCTATCGGTTTTGTCGGAGGAGTAAATTGTATTTAATCTTTATATAATATAACAAATGATTGTTGTTTAGACGGTAAATAAGTGTAATAGCCAATGGAATTTAAATTATTATTCTTACCCCATTGAGGCAATGTGGCGCTTAAATTTGCTTGTTTACTATAAAGTTTATAAATATCCAGTCCCATTCCAAACAAGAATAAGGTGCTATCCTGGTATCCTTTTTTAAGAGTAATACCATAATTTATAGGCATTCCATTAATCGTTTTAGGTATCTCCGGTGGATAATGCATGGCATAGGCTTTTTTTAATTCCAGCATATTATCTTTATCATTTAAATAATATTTACCTAACATGGTGTCTCGTGTTTTGGTGCCAACAGGCAGGTAAACAATATCGGAATCTTTAAATGAAAATGTACGAACATCTGCCCAGACATGTTTTTCCTGGAATATGCCGGGCAAGGTATATACTTTTTTAAGTTCGGTTAACGAGTCATTGTACTTAGCCAAAATATTATAAGGCATTGCCCAATCCATTATTTGTCCGGCAGAATCTTTTTTCATTTGCATAATAGTTACTTCGTATCCTACCCACACATTTTTCCCGTCGTAAACATATTCTTTTAGAGTTAAGGGGAAGCGGTCATACTTTTTGCTAATGGGTTCTGCGGAATGCAGCAAAGCAAGATTAGAATCT
>DATAXC010000209.1:0-4614 GCA_036266895.1 Gammaproteobacteria bacterium | reverse complement strand
AGGTATTTAAATATTCTTTAATAAACAATGGTAAAGCGCTTCCTATTATTTCTTTCGTACTTTTATCAAAGCTTTGCCAAAACATAGCTAAGATATCTGAAAAGATCATAGCATGCCTACCTTCATCCAATACATGATCAGCCATTATCGCAGAAAAACTTTTAAGCGCTTTTCCTTCTTCACCCACACTAATTAACTCTTTTGTTAAAGTATGTTCGCTAATACATACTGCAATCAATTGAAAGGAATCATGTAAATTTTCCGGTAAATTGGCACATGCTAAGTTAATTGCTGATGAATTAGGGCTTTCGTGTGGCATTTGTATGGGTTTAATTCCAGTTTTCTTTTCAATTTGTTGCATAAAATCTATTGCGACAAAAGCATGATATGCTTCATCGACAATAACAGTGAGGGCATCATGACGAACAGCTTCAGGAAAATCAAAAGGTAACCGATTGTTAGCAACCCTGCAAGCGGCTGTATTTACCATTTCTGTTTCGAGCATAGCAATTTCATACATAAATTTATATGCTGATTGGGTAAGAATAAAATGCATCGTTTCTTCACCAAGCGCGGTGATAATTGGATGCACACATAAGGGTTGCCTAGAAATAGGGAAATAATTCTCATTAATCTCCATTGATATGTGTCTGCGTGGCCTTGAACGAATAGAAGAAAACCTATCCCATTGATTATGTTTCCCTGTATAGAGTTTTTTAGAGATTAAAGTTGGATCGGTAGATTGCATCATGTTTATCCTTTTTTAAATATTCTCAGCATCTTTTATTGAAGAAAGTAATCTTGGTAGCTCTACATATTCTTTTAATAATGCAAAATGGTCTCCCGGTATAGGACAAAAATATAACTTTTCTTTTGTTTCAATTTGCCATTTTTTATATTGGTTATGCGAAACCAATCCGTCTTGTTCTGCAATAAGACAAATCAATGGGCAAGATAAAGGTAAAGCTGATTGATAATTATAACTGGCCAATAACTCGCAGTCTGTACGGATATTTTCAAGAATCATTTTTAATAAATCAGGGTATTCTTCTGCTCCATCGGGGAATCCTTTTATTTTTTTTAGTTGTAAGATTAATTCTTCATCTGTTGCTTGTGAGTTTAAATAACCACTTGATTTTGTATGATAGCAAGGCGCCCCTTGACCGGAAATAATAAGCGTATCTACTATATATTGATAATTATTTTCTAATTTTTTCGCACATTCATAGGCAATTAATGCGCCCATACTATGGCCCAAAAAAATTGCATTCGGATTTAAGTACGCCATCAACGCTTCGATTAATTTTTTAATTAATGAATCAAATTTATTTTCCGGCAGTTCATTTAATCTTACTCCTCTTCCAGGTAGTTCCACTGCTACTATTTGCGTGGAAGAATCAAATTGTTTTGCAAATTTACTAAAACTATAAGCTGTGCCACCTGCATGGTGAAACAATATCAGTTGTTTTGATAATTTATTAACAGCTTTGTTTAACAAAACAAACCATTTATCATGCATCGAGGAAATCATTTAAAATACCACTCTTTTTTTAAAAAAAGTCTTTCTGAAATAATGCCATTTTCTTGGCATTTTTCTATTAATTTATTAGATTCTGCAATTTGAATAGACTGATCAGAATATTCTAGCGCCATAATATAATTCAACCACGGTTCCTGACCCATTGCATATACATATACATGTGACGATTGAGACATTTTTACAATTTCCCAAGCCTTACCAAAATTGGAGCCAGATAATCGACGCGATTGATTATGTGAGTTTTTTATTTCATATGTAAGTAATGGACCATATAACCAAGTCAATGGCGCACCAACACATTCCATCCCAATAAAAAAAGCATCAACTTTTCCTAATTTCTGGAAAATATTTTGATAAAGTTCGCTTTCTAAATTATTAGAGTCTGCAGCAAATAAAAAAGATGTTTTATTTAATTTGATGAAATAAGCCATTTTAGTTTGAATATTTAAATCGCAATGCTCCCCGAAAAAAGGTACACCCACAATTTGTCCATCTATAAAATTAAGCTCTTCAAATTCATCAAAATCAATCAAATTTTTAAATCCAACTTTTTTTAAAATAAGCTTTAACGATGGATCCAATAAAAATCCTTTATTATTACGCGGAATTACGAAATTTTTAACCTTATAACGCAGTTGAAACAATGTTTCAAAAAGAACATGATCATCATGAATATGAGTAAATAATACATAATCGATTGAATCTGGCAAATCATTTAAGGTAAATCGAGATGTGTCGCTTCGATATTGATAACTGACTACCGGATCAATCAGTATCCGCGTATTATTTGTTTCTAGCAGAATACATGCATGCCCAAAGTATCGTACTCTTACATTATCACCTTGGTAATTTCTAGCTTTATCTAGATAAGGCGGAGTCTTTGTTAGCATTTCCTTAAGTATCATTTGCTGCGTAATATCTTGAGTAAAAAGATCATAAATTTTATTAAGTGGCATGGCTTCGAATCGCAATTTCGCCAATACATCAATTCTTTCATCAGAGAAAGGTAAATTTAATTTACATTCATCATGATGTAAAATTTTTGGTGTACTCAACACAAAAGGTCGATAATCTTGTGTCGTATCAGATATCAAGATTGCTTGACCATCCTCTTTATAAAATTTATCATAAATTAATGCTTCAATAAATCTTATCGTAGGATGATTGTTTGCATCATACACTAATTCTACTCTTCCTTTTAAACAATCAGGAACTAGTGGATACAAGTTTTCTAGTGAATGACCATCCGCATGTGTTCTTAACAGCTCATCCGTTTGCGTAATCGCATCTGCCAGTTGAAGTAGTTCCTGGCAATTTTCCTTGGTTTCATCAATGAGTTGCTGAACAGCTGGAACAGAAGATTCATCTAAATTGACAAAAGAACCACCCATCAGGGACGGATCGATTGCTGCTAATTTATGAATTTCTGGCATAGCAACAAACGATTCCATTAGCTTAAGATTACGATTAAGAATATTAAATGCTGCGGTTGTTGGACAAATTAACTGGGGCCATGCATACCATCCCCAGTTATAGGGTTCTAATCTAATTGAACTCTTGAGATAATATTTTTCTTCCAATTGATTTAAAGACATAATTCTGATCCCTTAATTTCAAACAATGACAATAAAATATATCTTGTTAAAATTGTTCACTATATCCTATAGTGTATTTATTTTTTAATTATAAGCTGAATGTATAAAATTTTTTCCACGCTGATTCTACCATCAAATATTTTAATTACAATCCTCAAAAAAAATTAAGAACCATTTGATTAATTCTTTACTTGCATACTTACTGAAGAATTTAATATAGGCGCAACATTGATTGATAATTGCTCTTTTATTATCATTAAGTTTGATATGTACTCATTTAAGTCTTCGGGGATTAAATGGCTGTTATTTTTGTATATATGATAATGCTCAAATAAGAACGACGAAGCGACTATCGATTGTAATGAAAAGGCTAAAGACCGCATTGGTTTTTTACCAGGAATGTATACATTTGCTTTATAACTTAATTCTTTAATGAAAGACTCTAGATTTGGATATTGTAAAATAAGCCTATTTCTTAAACAGCAATGCTTAATAATATTAAGCTGATTAGTCAATACTGAATCCAGGCTTAATTTTGTTACTCGTATATTACTATGTAACGCTTTTTCCAATGCATTGATGCCAACCTCTCCAATTTTATTGCCACTAAGATCAAGTTGTAAATCTCGTAGATAACACATAGCTTCATCATTTTTTAGTGCATTTGCTAATGTTAAAATACCTTCATCAATCAGATTGCCTCCTCTAAGCTTAAGACTCAAATAGTATGGCGCACAACCACTTTCTATTGATTTTGCTAATGCTTCAATACCCTTATTATCAATATTATTTGCATTAAGATTAAGTTTGAATATTTTTGGAGCATTCCCACTCTTGATCGCACCAGCTAATGTGACAACACCATCAGGTCCTATATGGTTAGCACTAAGATTGAGGTGCAAGCCAATGGGCGCACAACCACCCTTAATCGCGTTAGCCAATATTGTAGCGCCAGCATCGTTAACATTATTACTAGCAATATCAAGATGTAAATTCGCAGGCGCCTTACCACTACAAACCGCGTTTGCTAATGCCCTAATACCCTCTACCGTAATGTTATTTACTCGTAAAATAAGATTCAATCCTTCAGGAGCTTTACCACTTTGGATTGCATTGGCTAATATTATAACATCAGCATCACTTAAACTGTTTCCACTAAGATCAAGGCTCAAATCTTGTGGCGCATAACCACTTTGAATTGCATGAGCCAATTTCAGAATGTCATCAGTCTTAATATGGTTATAGCTAAGGTCAAGGTATAACCCTCGCGGCGTTTCGCCATTTTGAATAGCGTCTGTTAATATTATAATATTTTCAAATTTTCCAATATTATTTTCAGTAAGCGTAAGTTTTAACTTTGTTCTGCTCTTTACAATTGCTTTTGCTAATATTTCAAGGCCAGTCTGATCAATTTCACATGCAGTAAAATTAAACCATATATGTTGCAGTGTGGTTGTATTTGTGATTACACTCGACAAC
>DATAXC010000193.1:0-15690 GCA_036266895.1 Gammaproteobacteria bacterium | reverse complement strand
TTGCGAAAGGGGTTGGGGGTAACAAATGAACAACCCCTTCTCTTTTGCGAAAGGGGTTGGGGGTAACAAATGAACAACCCCTTCTCTTTTGCGAAAAGGGTTGGGGGTAACAAATGAACAACCCCTTCTCTTTTGCGGAAGAGGTTGGGGTAACGAATGAACAGCCCCTTCTCTTTTGCGGAAGAGGTTGGGGTAACGAATGAACAGCCCCCTCCCCCCTTGCGGGGGAGGGTTGGGGTGGGGGGTCACTAAAAGTGCTAGACAGCTTACTACTCATTGCCATCATCATCATAAAAATCTTGGCCATCATCATTGGCCTGGTGGTGATCGTGCTTTATCTCACTTACTTAGAACGTAAAGTGATTGCCTATATGCACGTGCGGATTGGCCCTAATCGCATCGGCCCGCGTGGTTTATTACAACCTTTTGCCGATACCATCAAATTATTGACCAAAGAAATTATTGTTCCCACTGCCTCGAATCGCTTTTTATTTATTTTAGCGCCTATTATTAGTTTTGGTACCGCACTCATCGGCTGGGCAGTGATCCCCTTTGATCAAGGCGTGGTGTTAGCCAACATCAATGCCGGTGTGTTATATACGTTCGCCATTTCATCATTAGGTGTTTACGGCATTTTGATTGCCGGTTGGGCATCTAACTCTAAATATGCGATGTTTGGTGCGTTACGTGCCGCAGCCCAAACCATTTCCTATGAAATTGCCATGGGTTTTGCGCTAATTGGTGTGATGATGGCAGCCGGTTCCTTGAATTTTCAAGAGATAGTCGCTGCACAACAAGGCGGGATTTGGCACTGGTATTGGTTACCTTTGTTACCGCTATTTTTTATTTATTGGATTTCTGGTGTAGCGGAAACCAATCGGTTGCCGTTTGACGTCGCAGAAGGCGAAACAGAAATTGTTGCTGGTTTCCATGTTGAGTATTCCGGCGTGACGTTTGCGTTATTTTTCTTTGCTGAATATACCAATATGGTGTTGATTTCCACGTTAATCGCGCTGTTATTTTTAGGCGGCTGGTTATCACCGTTTCAAGGCATCCCTTATTTGCAAGACTGGTTCGCTTGGGTACCCGGCCCGATTTGGTTATTAATGAAAGTCAGTTTCTTTTTATATTGCTATCTCTGGTTTAGAGCGACGTTTCCACGCTATCGATATGATCAAATTATGCGCTTAGGCTGGAAAGTATTTATCCCATTATCGTTATTTTGGGTTATTTTGATTGCGTTCGCGGTTCAGTTTAAACTAGGCCCGTGGTTTGTATAGTTGCGAAAATAGCTGTGAGGGTGTTTTATGCTGCAACGATTAGTGCGATATGTGAAAAGTTTTGCCTTCTGGGATTTGTTGACCGGTATGCGGGTCACTGGGACTTATTTTTGGAAAAAGAAGTTTACTATCCAATATCCAGAAGAAAAAACCCCCACTTCACCGCGTTTTCGTGGTATACATGCATTGCGTCGTTACCCTAATGGCGAAGAGCGTTGTATTGCTTGTAAGTTGTGCGAAGCCGTTTGTCCCGCGTTGGCGATTACCATTGAAGCAGAACCGAATAAAGATGGTTTGCGGCGTACGACTTTATACGAAGTCGATTTATTTAAATGTATTTATTGTGGTTTTTGTGAAGAAGCTTGCCCGGTCGATTCTATCGTTTTGACCAATATGGCAGATTATCATATTGAAGAACGAGGCGAGAATATTTTGACCAAAGAAAAATTGTTGGCGATTGGTGATCAATATGAAGCACAAATTGCTCAAGATCGAGATGCAGAGAAAACGTATAGATAGGTAAAGTGCATGCTGCTGATTAACATTATTTTTTATTTATTTGCCACAGTTGCCGTGTGTTCTGCGGTGATCGTGATTACCGTACGCAATCCGGTGCGCAGCGTATTAGCATTAGTCGTGACTTTTTTTGCTATGGCCGGTGTGTGGATGTTATTGCGCGCAGAATTTTTGTCACTGATCTTAGTATTAGTCTATGTCGGTGCGGTGATGACATTATTCTTGTTTGTCGTGATGATGCTCAGTATTAATAAAGAAGCAAAACGTAGTGGTTTTGTACGTTATTTACCGTTAGGCGCGGTATTGGTGTTGCTGCTGATCGGTTTAATGGTTGCCGCAGTCGGCCCAAATTATTTTGGTATACAACAAATGCCTGCACCTGCAACAGAAGCGGCGGATTATAGTAATATTCGACATTTGGGGATGTTGCTATATACGCAATATGCTTATGCATTTGAAATTGCTGGTGTGTTGTTGTTAGCGGCGATGATTGCAGCGATTACGTTAGCGCACCGACCACCGCAACGACGTAAAGTGCAGCGATCGAGTGCGCAAATTGCAGTGCAGCCGGAAGATAGGGTGCGGTTATTGAAGATGTGACCCTCTCCCGCCCTGTCGGGCACTCCCGCAACAAGTGCGGGACGGCGCCTTCCCACAAGTGGGGGAGGGGACGTATTCGAGATCTTCGAACGTTTCCCTTCCCTGTTTATGTGGAGGGGACGTATTCGAGATCTTCGAACGTTCCCCTTCCCTGTTTATGTGGAGGGGACGTATTCGAGATCTTCGAACGTTTCCCCTCCCCCGTTTACGGGGGAGGGTGCCCGACAGGGCGGGAGAGGGTAAGTAGGGTGGGCAAAGCGTAGCGTGCCCACCACCACCACCACCACCACGCTTATTAACAGGTATATGTATTATGGTCTCTTTAACAGAATTTCTCATGCTAGCGGCACTCTTATTCGGCTTAGGCGTCGCTGGCATTATTTTAAATCGAAAAAGCATTATCACTTTGCTGATGTCGATCGAATTGATTTTATTAGCGGTAAATACTAATTTTATCGCTTTTTCATATTTTTTAGGAAATACCATCGGCCAAGTTTTTGTTTTTTTTGTGTTAACCGTGGCAGCCGCAGAAGCAGCGATTGGCTTGGCTATTTTAGTCGTTGTCTATCGTAAACGTGACACGATTGAAGTACAAAATCTTGATGAATTAAAAGGGTAACGCTTGTGGAAAGTCCTTTAATTGTAACAGCATTAATCATGGCGCTTTTGCCGCTAGCAGGTACGTTAGCAGCCGGCTTGTTTGGCAAACGGTTAGGTCATACTGGCACCCATCGTGTGGTGGTCACTTGTATTGCCATCGCTTTTTTTCTGTCTTGCTACTTATTTAAAGTCATCGTGCTAGATAATCATCCTGCGGTGGAAGGACAGTTATACACTTGGGCAACCGCTGGTACCATCCGTTTTGATGTAGCATTTTTATTAGACCGTCTCAGTGCCACCATGTCTATGATCGTGTTATCTATTTCTTTAATGGTACATATCTATACCATTGGTTACATGGCAGATGATCCTGGCTATCAACGCTTTTTCAGTTACGTTGCTTTATTTACTTTTTCTATGCTGATTTTAGTATTAGCCAATAACTTTTTATTGCTGTTTTTTGGCTGGGAAGGAGTAGGTTTAGTTTCTTATCTGCTGATTGGTTTTTGGTTTAAACGCGAACCTGCTGTGTTTGGTAGTTTAAAAGCATTTTTAGCCAATCGCGTTGGCGACATTGGTTTTATTTTAGCAATCGCTGCGATATTAAAATATTTTGATACGTTGAACTATCACGATGTGTTTACGCAAGTGACAACCGTTGTTCAGCACACCATGACGATTTTCCCCAATTATCAAGCGCCAGTAGTGACAGTGATTTGTTTGTTATTGTTTATTGGTGCGATGGCTAAATCAGCGCAAGTACCTTTACATGTTTGGTTGCCAGAATCGATGGAAGGCCCAACACCGATTTCTGCGTTAATCCATGCGGCTACCATGGTTACCGCAGGTATTTATATGGTCGCGCGTATGTCACCGCTATTTGAATATGCACCAGCCATTTTAAGCCTGATTTTAATGATTGGCGGCACCACCGCATTTTTCATGGGGTTATTAGCGATTACGCAATACGATATTAAACGCGTGATTGCCTATTCAACCATTTCACAACTAGGTTACATGGCAGTAGCGTTAGGTGCATCCGCGTATGATGCAGCGATTTTCCATCTGATTACCCATGCTTTCTTCAAAGCATTATTATTTTTAGCCGCTGGTTCGGTGATTATTGCTTTGCATCACGAACAAGACATGCGCAAGATGGGTGGACTCGCGCCTTATCTGCCAGTAACTTATTTAACCTTTATGGTCGGTGCTTTGGCGCTTTGTGCTATTCCGCCTTTTGCAGGATTTTATTCTAAAGATATTATTATCGAAGCGGTTAAACTCAGTCATTTACCCGGTGCAGGGTATGCTTATCTCTGTGTATTAGCTGGTGCATTTGTGACACCGCTATACACATTCCGTGCTTTATTCATGACGTTTCATACAAAATCACGTGTTGCGCCCGAGTTACGCGGCAAAATACATGAACCTTCTTGGGTGATCTTATTGCCGCTGGTGTTACTCGCCATTCCAAGTGTGATGGTCGGCCAACAATTAATTGGGCCGATGTTGTTTGCATCACCGTCATTATTAGGCACTACAATTTTTGTTTTACCAGAACACAATGTACTCAATCAATTAGCCGATCATTATCAAGGTGCGCTGTTAATGGCATTGAAAGCAGGGCAAACGTTAACGTTTTGGTTAGCGATAGCGGGTATTGTTACCGCTTGGTTGTTTATTGCTATGTTCCCGCGGTGGTCAGCATTATTAAAAAAACGCTTACCTATTCTTTACAACATTTTAGTGCGCAAATATGGTTTTGATGAATTTAATCAAACTGTCTTCGTGCAGGGTACGCAAGATGTAGGCCACATTTGTTACGACGTGAGCGATGTAAAATTAATTGATGGTATTTGCGTGAATGGCTCCGGTCGTTTAATTCAATGGTTTGCAAAAACCGGGCGTTATTTGCAAACCGGTTATATTTACCATTATGCGTTAGCGATGGTATTAGGTCTGACGGTGTTTCTCGTTTGGTATATGGGGGGATTTTAATTTATGTTTGCACAGCTTCCCCTATTGTCTTTATTAATTTGGATACCCGTGGTGGGTGCTATCTTAGCACTGTGTACCGGTGGTGATAAAAATGCTAATGCGGCACGTACGATTGCGGTGATTGCGGCAGTATTAAATATTTTATTATGTATTCCACTGTATTTAGAATTTGATCCCTCGCGCTATGACATGCAATTTTTACAAGATCACTTGTGGGTGCGTGTTTATCAACTGCATTATGCGTTAGGCGTAGATGGTATTTCGTTATTGATGGTGATACTCACGAATTTTACTGGTCTATTAGTGGTGATTGCCGGTTGTCATGCGATTAAAGTGCGTGTCGCGCAATACATGGCCGCTTTTTTAATTATGCAAGGCATGATCGTCGGCGTTTTTTGCGCGATGGATGCGATATTGTTTTATGTGTTTTGGGAAGGCATGTTAATCCCGATGTATCTTTCGATCGGCATGTGGGGAAGTGCGAATCGTTCTTACGCGTCAATAAAATTTTTCTTATTTACCTTTTTAGGTTCTATTTTAATGTTGGTTGCGCTGATTTATTTATACAGCCGCAGCGGCAGTTTTATGATTCATAGTTTTTATGGATTACCATTAGGTTTGAATACCCAAACCTGGGTATTCCTCTCCTTTTTATTAGCATTCGCTGTCAAAGTACCGATGTGGCCCGTCCACACCTGGTTACCTGATGCGCATACCGAAGCCCCAGCGGGTGGTTCGGTGGTATTAGCGGCATTAATGTTGAAGTTAGGCATCTATGGATTTTTACGCTTTAGTATGCCAATCACACCGCTTGCTTGCGAACAATTAGCCTGGCTGATGATCATTTTATCGTTAATTGGCATTGTTTACATTGGCTTGATTGCCATTGTGCAATCCGATATGAAAAAATTAATTGCTTACTCTTCTATCGCGCATATGGGATTTGCCACATTAGGTTGTTTCATGGTCTATGAAATTGTTCGACATATGCATTCATTGCAAGATGCCTATATGAGTTTGCAGGGCGCGGTGATACAAATGATTGCCCATGCGTTTGGTTCTGGCGCGATGTTTTTAGGCGTTGGCATGTTAGCAGATCGTTTTTATAATCATAGCCGCTTGATCAAAGATTACGGCGGCGTGGCACATACCATGCCCGTATTCGCAGCTTTTTTCATGTTATTTGCCATGTCAAATGTAGGTTTACCTGGTACCGCTGGCTTTGTTGGTGAATTTATGATTTTGATGAGCGCGTTTCAAACGCATTTCTGGGTCGCGTTTTTTGCCGCCTTGACCTTAGTGTTAAGCGCGTCTTATACCTTATTGATGTATAAACGCATCTTTTTTGGACCAGTCACCAATGAACATGTCGCAGCATTCAAAGATATTACTTGGACAGAAAAAGTGAATTATATTTTATTGGCGTTTGGTGTGTTTTTTGTCGGGTTGTATCCAGAGCCGATTATTAAAGTATTGCGCGTGACGATTGGGCATTTGTTATTGCAAAGCATCACGCCCGAGTTAGCGGCCAATGCGCAAGATGCGTTGTATATATAGCCCCTTCTCTTTTCCCTCTCCCCCGCTTGCGGGGGAGGGTGCCCGAAGGGCGGGAGAGGGTATTTTTAGGCTGTAAACGATTACATAAAGCTTTTGCCTCTCCCCTTGTGGGAGAGGCCGACGCCGAAGGCGGCGGGTGAGGGGTACTACCATGTTAACATTTATAAAATCTATCAGCGCGTTACCAGAGATCGCCATTCTTACTATGGCCTGTCTCACTTTACTCGTCGATGCATTTATCACAGCACGCTATCGCATTCTCACCTATCTCCTAACCCAAGCCACTCTCATCATCGCGTTTCTCATTACCCTGTGGCAATTTAATTTTTATACTTATACAACAATTACCTTTAATGGCAGTTATATTGTTGATCACTTAGCGTTGCTATCAAAATTACTTATCTATGTATTCAGTCTATTTGCCTTTGCCTATGCGCGTGATTATTTTCAAGCGAAAGTACAAACCACCGATGTAGAGCCAGTTCCAGCGCCAGCCACCCCCTCACTCAACAACAACCCCATCGTTTTAAAAAACCAAAGCAGTGAATATTACTTATTAGGTTTATTTTCGGTATTAGGCATGTCAGTCATGGCTTCCGCCTATAGTTTTTTAACGATTTATCTCGGCCTAGAATTATTATCTCTGCCGCTTTATGCCATGGTCGCTATGAATAAACGGTCTAGTTTATCGATAGAAGCCGCGATGAAATATTTTGTTTTAGGCGCGTTTGCCTCTGGCTTGCTGCTCTATGGTATCTCTTTACTCTATGGGATAACCGGTGATATTCAATTAGGCGCTATTGCGCAAATTATTCCTACGAACCATAACATCGTACCCTTGGTCGCATTGGTTTTTATCTTAGGCGGCTTGATTTTCAAATTTGGTGCGGTTCCCTTCCACATGTGGGTGCCTGATGTTTATCAAGGCGCTGCAACACCAACAACTTTATTTATTGCCAGCGCACCCAAAGTAGCAACCTTTGCCATTACCATTCGTATCTTGGTGCAAGCAATGCCCAGCTTACATGTCGATTGGACACAAATGTTAACGGTTGTTGCCATCTTATCGATGTTTTTTGGTAATTTATTAGCAATCGCCCAAACCAATTTGAAACGCATGTTAGCTTATTCTTCTATTGCGCATATTGGTTATACCTTGTTAGGGGTGTTAGCTGGACCTTATTCAGCACAAGGTTATTCTGCCGCAATGTTTTATATTACCACTTACGTATTAGTCGCTGCTGGCGGGTTTGCTATTATTGCAATCATGAATCGTGATGGCACAGAATTTGATAAGCTCGACGACTATCGCGGTTTAAATGTTCGCCATCCTTGGCTAGCTTTCATGATGTTATTGCTGTTATTTTCCATGGCTGGTGTACCGCCAACAGTTGGATTTTTTGCTAAATTAGGTTTATTAGAAGCTTTAGTCGATGCCAACTTAATTTGGTTAGCCGTGCTCGCTTTAGTGTTTGCGATAATTGGCGCATATTATTATTTACGTGTGGTGATGTTAATGTATTTTGAAGAACCAGCAGATCATGTGACTAATGTACCCGTCACCGTTTCTCGAGAAGCGATGGTTGCAGTTAGCATCAATGGCGCTGCGGCTTTAATATTGGGATTATTGCCCAGCTTTTTCATTGATTTGTGTCGTATTTCGGTGGGGTGATGCAGTTAAGCGATTTTAATTTTATCTTGCCGCCTGAACTTATCGCACGTTATCCCTTGTCTGAACGCAGTATGAGTCGTTTGCTGTGCGTGCAACATGACACGCTTGCGCACCAACACTTTAATCAAGTTATTGATCTCATCCATCCAGGTGATTTATTGGTTTTTAATGATACTAAAGTCATTCCGGCTCGTTTAATCGGACAAAAGCAGACAGGTGGGCGTGTTGAAATATTAATCGAACGCATTTTAGATAGACAACGCGTATTAGCACAAGTGCGCGTGAGCAAACCACCACGTGTCGGCGATCAATTATTATTTGCAAATGATATCAGTTTGACTGTGCTTGATCGGCAGCAGCAATTTTATGAATTGTCATTGGCTGCGCCGAATCAGCAACAAACTATCTTAGACATGATTGAAACGATTGGCCAAATTCCACTGCCGCCTTATATGCAGCGCGAAGCCGATGAAAATGATAAAACCCGCTATCAAACCGTTTATGCAAAACATAAAGGTTCAGTGGCTGCGCCTACCGCAGGGTTACATTTTGATGAAGCGCTGTTACAAAAATTACGCGATAAACAAATTGAGATGGGTCATTTAACCTTGCATATTGGTGCCGGCACATTTTTACCGGTACGCGTAGACGATATTACCCAACATCAAATGCATCCCGAATATTTACAATTATCCGAATCCCTGTGCCAACAAATTACTGCAGCTAAGGCGCGCGGTAACCGCGTGATTGCTGTGGGGACGACTAGCCTGCGTGCATTAGAAACGGCTAGCCAAAGCGGCGAGATAACGCCTTATGCGGGTGAAACCACTATTTTTATTTATCCCGGCTATACGTTTCGTTGTGCAGATGCCTTAATTACCAATTTGCATTTACCTGGCTCAACTTTGCTCATGCTGGTCTGCGCATTTGGCGGGCATGCGGCTATGTTGCGAGCGTATGAAACCGCAGTTGCGGAAAAATATCGATTTTATAGTTATGGCGATGCGATGTGGATTGACCTGGGCTAAAAACCGCTTATAATCATCACAAAAAAGGGGACTTAATTTATGAGTACAATGGAACAGCTGCTTAACTTTTTCATCTCACCAGCCCATGCCGATACCGCTGCAGCCGCTAGCTCAGTCGGTGGTGGTATGTCGTTCATCGTGATCTTTGCTATCTTTTTCGTATTCATGTATTTCACCATTTGGCGTCCACAAAGCAAACGTGCGAAAGAACAACGTACTATGCTGGATGCATTAGAGAAAAATGATGAAGTCGTGACAGCAGGTGGTTTATTAGGGCGTATCGTTAAAATTAGCGATCCTTACCTGACCATTAACATTGCTAACAATGTTGATATTGTTATGCAAAAGTCTTCGGTAGTGAATGTTTTACCGAAAGGCACGTTAAAATCTATAGAATAAGCATATCTAATAAAAGATAACTCACTATGGCATTTACGCTGAATCGCTATCCACTGTGGAAATATCTGCTGATTTCATTAGTAGTGATAGCGGCTTTTATTTATGCAATGCCGAATCTGTACCGTGAGTATCCCGCGGTACAGATCATGGGTGAAAATGGCGCGGTGGTTGATGAAACCGTCTTGGCTTCCAGTAAAAATGCTTTACAAGCCGCCAATATTGCTTATGTAGATGTCATATTCCAACATCAAACATTATTATTTCGTTTTAATTCAACTGATGAACAATTCAAAGCGAAAGAAGTGATCCAACAAGCAGTAGGGGATAACTATTTAGTTGCCTTGAATTTATCGCCCGCGACACCAAATTGGTTACAATCGATAGGCGCAGCACCGATTAAACTCGGTCTCGATTTGCGCGGCGGCGTACATTTTCTGTTGCAAGTAGATGCAGCCTCGGTGATTCAACAGCGTGTCGAAGGAGATTTGCGCGGGATTAGTCAAGCACTCCGCGATGCACGCATTCGTTATGCAGGCATTACCCGTAAAGCAGATAATCAAGTATTGATTCAATTCCGCAGCGCTGATGCGTTAGATGCCGCTTATGCTTTAGTGAACAAGACTTATCACGAATTTAGTTGGGAAAAACAAACGACCAATCAAGATTTTATTCTGTATGGAAAATTAGTACCTGCTGCTTTGTTTCAAATGAAACAAGAAATTTTAGAACAAGCCATGAATACCTTGCGAAACCGAGTGAATGAATTAGGTGTGTCAGAAGCGATTGTGCAGCAACAAGGGGATAGCCGCGTTTCTATTGATTTACCTGGCATTCAAGATACGGCCGAAGCAAAAAATATTTTAGGTAAAACCGCCACATTAGAATTTCGCATGGTAGATGTCGATCATGATGCTGCGGCTGCAGCTAGAGATGGTGTGACACCGACAGACAGCCGTTTATATCAATACCATAATTCACCGGTTTTATTGTACAACCAAATTGTTTTGCGTGGTTCTTCGATTGTGAGCGCTACTTCTGGTTTTGGTGAAGATGGCCGGCCAAATGTACAAGTGCGTTTAGGCGGTGTTGGCGATAGTTTATTTACCAAAGTCACGTCTGAAAGCATAGGCAAACCAATGGCAGTGGTGTATGTCGAAGTCAAATCCACGCCAACGGTAGATGAACAAGGCCAGCAAGTGATCAATTATCAAACCGAACGTCGCATTATCAGTATTGCAACGATTCAAAGCGCACTCGGTAATAATTTTCAAATTACCGGCTTAAATGGGCCAGATGAAGCACGTACTTTAGCCTTATTATTACGTGCTGGTGCTTTGCCAGCACCGGTGACGATCATTGAAGAGCGGCAAGTCGGTCCCAGCTTAGGTAAACAAAATATTCGTATGGGCGAACTCTCCATCGAAGTGGGTATGGGATTAGTGGTGATTTTCATGATGTTTTATTATGGCGTGATGGGCATAATTGCCGACATTGCTTTAGTCATGAATTTAGTATTAATTTTAGCGATTTTATCATTACTGGGCGTCACGTTAACGTTGCCCGGCATGGCGGGTATCGTTTTGACGGTGGGCATGGCTGTTGATGCTAATGTGCTGATCTTTGAGCGTATTCGTGAAGAATTACGCCGTGGTGCTGGTGTGCAAGCCAGTATTTATGCCGGGTATGAACGTGCGTTCACTACTATTGTCGATGCGAACTTAACCACGCTAATTGTGATGTTTATTTTATTCAGCTTAGGTTCTGGTGCAGTGAAAGGATTAGCGATTACTTTGACGGTAGGTTTAATGACTTCTATGTTTACCGCGATTACCGGCACGCGGGCAATCGTCAATTTAGTCTATGGCAGAGGCGGCGCACAACGTATTTCAATAGGTACCGTACGTACTGATATTCGTCCCGATGTTCGAGCAGAGAAGAGCAGCAGCTAATGGAATTTTTTAAACATAATACGCAGATTGATTTTATGGCACAACGCATGGGCGCTGCTATCTTGTCTGTCGCTTTGTTTTTATTTTCTATTGGCGCTTTAGCATTCTATGGCTTAAATTGGGGCTTAGATTTTACTGGCGGCACACAAATTCAATTGAGTTTTCCGCAAGAAGCAAACTTGACGCAAGTGCGCGATAACTTAGAGAAAGCGGGATTTCATGAAGCGGTTGTGATCAGTTATGGCACATCACGTGATGTGTTAGTGACATTAGTACCCAAAGATAAAAATGCGGGTGAATTAGATAATAAAGCTCAAACCGAAATGGTTAATCAAATTGCGCAGGCGTTGCCAGGCGCAAAGATAGATCAAGTTAATTATGTGGGCCCGCAAGTAGGCAAAGAAATGGTAGGTAAAAGTGTGATTGCCGTCTTGCTCGCTTTACTCGGTACCATGGTATACATTGCCTTTCGTTTTGACCGGCGCTTTGCAGTGGGTTCTACCGTGGCTTTAATTCACGATCCTATCATTATTCTCGGTGTTTTTGCTTTATTCCATATTGAATTTAATTTAATCGCTTTGGCTGCAGTGTTAACGGTGATCGGCTATTCGTTGAACGATACCATTGTGATTTTTGATCGCGTGCGTGAAAACTTTCGTAAAATGCGTAAAGCAGAAGCAGTGGAAGTGATGAACCAATCGATTAATCAAACCCTATCACGTACGATTATGACGTCTATGTTGACCTTGACCGTTGTGTTTGCTTTATTTTTCTTAGGCGGCAGTTTGTTGCATGGTTTTTCTGTGGCTTTAATTGTCGGTATTATTGTCGGTACTTATTCTTCTATTTATGTCGCCGGCTCTTTAACCATTTGGTTAGGGCTGCATCGACATCATCTCTTGCCGCCGCTGAAAGTCGTTGATAATCAACCGTAATTTTTAAAAAATATACCCTCTCCCGCCAATGTTGGGCTTCGCAGATTGTTAGGCTTCGCAAGCTCAGCCCAACCTACACCCAACCTACACTCTATTTTTTCTTTTATACGATTAAATCTGGGTTTTACTAACCAACCAATGCAGATGTCAATCCCGCAAGAGGAGTATCTTGTCATCCCGCAAAATGTCCGCTCAGGAAACTCGAACGAAGCTATTGCTCAAGCGCGGACATTTGTGCGGGATCCGGTTCTTACCTCGCAATTAAAAGGACAACACCGGATCCCGCACAAATGCTCGCGATAGTACATCACTCCGTTCAATTTCCTCTGGCGAGCATTTTGCGGGATGACATCGGAGTAGCATATTGTCCTCGAAATGACTGACATGCGCAGGGATCTCTATAAATTAGGTCAAAATGAGGTTTTGTGCTATATTCTTAACAAACATGAATAAACTACGTTTAACCGAAATTTTCTTTTCTCTGCAAGGCGAAACCAAAACCGTGGGTTTGCCAACGGTATTCATTCGCCTAACTGGTTGCCCATTACGCTGCCAATATTGCGACACAGCGTATGCGTTTCATGGCGGTCAATGGTTCACTTTAGAAGATATTTTAACCGAAGTTAAAAAATACCATACCCGCTATGTCACTGTGACTGGTGGGGAACCGCTAGCACAAAAAGCCTGCCTCTCCTTATTAACCCAATTATGTGATGCAGGATATGAAGTTTCCTTAGAAACCAGTGGTGCACTCGATGTCGCCGAAGTAGATCAACGAGTGATCAAAGTGATTGATATTAAAACACCGGGTTCACAAGAAGGTGATAAAAATCGCTGGGATAATCTGAATTATTTATTACCACATGATCAAATTAAATTCGTTATTTGCGACCGGATAGATTATGATTGGGCGCAACAAATCATTCAGCAGCATCAATTAACCGATCGCTGCCATGTATTATTTTCGCCCAGCTACCAACAAATTCAAGCTGGAGAATTGGCTGATTGGATTTTAAATGATCAATTGTCAGTGCGTTTACAAATTCAATTGCATAAATATTTATGGGGCGATGTTGCGGGTAGGTAGAATTTTAAAAAATGTAGCTATTCATAGCCTGGAAAAGATACCCTCTCCCGCCCTGTCGGGCACTCCCGCAACAAGTGCGGGACGGCGCCTTCCCGTAAACGGGGGAGGGGATAATAAGATGGGTCAAGTTTTTTCGTAAGCTGAAAACAATGGTCAAGTTTCTCCCCTCCCCCACTTGTGGGGGAGGGGCCGGGGGAGAGGGTATCTTTTTCAGCCTGCGAATAGTTATAAAAAGTAATGCCTATTAATTTTTTCTTAAGGTTGTTCTGTTATTGTTGTTTTAATTCAAATTGAAGGTGTTAACCAATGCGATCATCTAACTCTAATATTCTTGATGAATCCTCATCCTCCCCAGTAGATTATTCCGATTATATTAATATCAAATTATTTGATGTAGATGGAGCGCTGCTGCGTGACGGTGAACAGCCATCACCAGGTATGGAACATTCATTAATAGAAGATAACACCGGATTTTTTCGGGAACTCCTCGCGGAATATGATCAACGCAAATATAAAAAGATTATTGTCGGTTCTGGTACCAATAGACAAGATCAGACAGTTGATAATGAAAATCGTCGTAAATATCGAGTACGCTATCCGTCTCCTGCTGAAGCACCTTTTGCGCCTGTACTGCCTATTATACAAAGTCATTTACAAACTTGTTTGGATGCAGAAGGTAATCCTTGTGAAGTGGTCATGGATCCGATTATGACGGCAGATATTTTCGAGGATGAGACCCCGGGCGAAAATTTTAAAAAATTATTAAGAAAAGAATATTTACAAACGGAAGAAGACCATGGCTATTGTGTATTTGATGAAACTAAAATTCTTTCGATTATATTGGCAGCGTCACGTGCAGCTGCTTTAAATCCAAATGAAAAATTTGTTTTGGAAATTTATGATGATAAAGAAGAAGGTATTTTACGTGGACTGAATACTTTTTTTGGAAATAATCCTTATTTTTTACCTGAGACAGTGATATTCCGTACACAGCATCATGATGGCCAACAACGAAATGGTAGATTTATTAATCAAATAGGACAGGACATACAAGGTACGGCTAGCACAATAGATGTCCATTATAAATGGACAATACGTTATCTTGTTGCATTAATCGGTGCTGAATCAGGGGTAAAACCGTCGATGAATTTGGCGGCTCCTGCACAATTTGCTCTGTACCATCAAGAAAAAAGTAATCGCGTTCCTCGCGAGAATCAAAGGCTGAACCGCAATTACAGTGAAATTGATCCCCTTTTGCCACAGCATTTTACAGCTGACATTCTAGATGAAGTGAAAGATTTTATCGCATCACGAGCCAGCGAAATGGATACTTTAGTGAAAGAGACTGCTAAGGAATCGACAACACCTTACACCACCGCTGCGGAATTATGCAATCAAGGCTTATTGCCGCCCCGATTTGTATTAGGCACAGAGAAAGCAAAAATAGCGAGTGGTGCAGAATTTTGGAATAATCGAGGAAAACCCTGGATTGATCGCCCGGCAGTAAGATTAGGTTTAAAAATAGCGGCAATCGTTGCTGTAGGTGCGGCTATTGGTGTAGTGGTTTACTTTACCGGTGGGCTAGGATTAATTGCTCTGCCGATTGTTTTAAAAATTGCTGTTGCTGTTGCTGCTGGTGCTGGTGCTACTAGCTTTTTTGCCAGTACGGCAGAAACGGTTATAGATTTTTTTAGGGGTAGCAAAAAACCAGCAGCAAGCAGTGGTATTTCAGCACCACAGCCTGTCTTAGAAAAAACAGCCAGCACAGTAGAGCAAAACGTGATTGCGCCGCCCGGAAGTGCCCTCTCAGACGCAATAGACATAATACCACCGTCGCCGCCAGTAACGGGTGTAGTGGGCGGCTCGGGCGCGTCAATTGACAGTGGTCTACCGCGAGTTACCGGAGTAGCTACCGGAAGTAGTGTTCCCTTGCCGTCAGGTTCCTCTCAATCGTCACAATTGTCGTCAACAGCAGTTGTGCTTGATGTTATACCACCTGGAGCACAACAAAGTGCTCAAGCACAACCGCTTGTTGCTGTGAAATTATCTCGTAGTTTGCCTGCGGTTGG
>DATAXC010000191.1:0-4102 GCA_036266895.1 Gammaproteobacteria bacterium | reverse complement strand
AAATTTATTATATTTTTCAATTAGTTGATCAATGGCACGCCCTGCAAGTAACCGTGCGAGTCGTGAACACCATACCCTGTATAAAGTTTTCATGTTAAACTGCATCCCCTAAATTTAGGTGCAAAACAGCAATTTAATTTTAACAAATGCCCTATGGAGTGAATATTATCATGCACCGCTTTACGCCGGCTAATGGCGGGACTATCCTTATCACCGGTACAGCAGCTTCAGGAAAAACCGCTTTGATAACACGTTTTAATAGCATTCAAAGCAATCAAGCTAATAAAATTACGCTATCAAGCATCCAAGCTAGCCCCCATTTTAATACGGTTATTATTAAAACAAATAACAACACTTGGATCTGCATACGTGACCATAACCTAGAAAATAGTCGTGCAGTAATAGGAATGTGTCTCTACCAAAATATAAATGCGATTATTTTAACATTTGATCTAAATGATAAAAAAAATTTTGAGAATACGATTACGCAACAATTAAACCTGATAAATATCCATATAAAATCAAAAGGTTATATTCCAATTATGTTGGTTGGCACTAAATCTGATTTGGTTAAGCCTACTGACCACATATCAACAAAAGAAGTAGCAGCATTTTTAATGCGTTTTGCAACAGCGAATCCGCAGTATAAATTTAAAATCAAAAGATATTATGAAACTAGTACATTATCAGATAAAAATATCAATGACGTATTCATGACCGCTTTCCAATTTGCTAGAAAAACATGCAGCAGTTTAGATCCAAAAAACAGCATCATTAGCAAAAAACTATTAACTTTTTTCTGTCCAGCAACATCTTTAACTACAGACATGTCGAATAAACCTGATCTTGCTCTTGCGCCATCCACTAGCTCAATCCAAAAAGCCGCTGATCACCCAACCAAACTTTATACCACTTGTTCTATGCTATAGCTAAAAAAGAAGGTAACCGTCTTTGCATTTGAGTCAAGGCCCAGGGCGCGAACACTTACGGCCACGCCTGTTCTTTTATCTTACTCATAATCACCTGATTTCCTTCTAATAAGCGCAAAGCCAGCATTTCCGGCCAGCTGACCCAACGCACCGCTTGGTTTTCTTTGCCCTCCGGCTCTCCAGAAAATGCGGTAATCCGCCATATCTCCAGCAATACCGTCTTATCCGGATAAGCATGGGTATGTGTAAAACACAATGCAGCCGCGGTCACGTGTATCCCTAATTCTTCTGCTAATTCACGTTTGACTGCTGTTTCTCCGCTTTCTGCTGCTTCTATTTTACCGCCGGGAAACTCCCAATAACCGCTGTAGGGTTTATTAGGGGGACGCTGGGCAACCAGTATGGTATCTGCTCTAGTTAAAATGCCTACTGCTACACGAATGTTAGAATGCATATGACCTCATTACAAAAAATCACCTATCCCCTCATCGATGAATGCACCTTTATTTGATCCCGTTGATCACGCGGCGGTTTATCAAACAAAAACGCTTTCTCCAAAACTTCTTGCAGATTCAAATCTTTATCTGCAATAGGGTTAGAAAAATCGCCTTTTTCAGCACGTTCCCTATTAAAAAAAGCCATCGACCCTGTTTTTTTATCAACAGCCAAAACAATATTATCACGCAAAAACCACTCAGACGACTCAAGACCAACATCTTCTCCATATTTATCAAGAATTTTAATTATGTATAATTTTTTCTGCTGGCTTTCAACGGAATGATGCTGAATAACAATCGCATGGTTGAGATGACTCTTGCCAGCTTTAGCAAGTAACATCGCATTGTTTGTTTCAGTTGCTAAAAGAGCAGAAAGTGCGGATACAATTTTCTCCTTAGAATGTGCTGGTTTTGTCAAATTAAATAATTTTATTTGCATTTCATTCATTTGCTGCTTTAACTCGCCAGGTAATTAAAAAAAACGCCTACGAGAATAAAAACCAGGCAAAGTAACGCAGGAAAAGATAGCAATAACCGAAGAGGTTTATTGCTGATTTATACACTTTACGCTTTGTTCACGCTTTGTCATTCCGGAATTTAGCGGTTCTTGCCCTGTGTTTTTCACCGGGCTTAGAACCGCTTAATATCCGGAATCCATCTATCATTTATTGATAACATCTAAAACTAATAAATCTTCCTACTAAATAAATAACAACGCAACTTCCATCCACTAGGAAATCTACAATGTTATCAAATCCAACTTAACTGGCTCTGACAAGAGAAGGCGGTCTCATTTGTTGTTCAGGCTCTTTTTCTACAGATAAGAGAGGATCCATTTTTAAAAGATAATCGTCGACCTCCCAACCTTTAAGAGGATTATTAAAATTACTTTTCATAACATCTTCCTCACGATGAACATTCGCTTTCCCATTTCTTTTGTTAACAGCTATAACTAGAGGATCATCATTAGGATTTAACCATACAGGGGTAATACTCTTAATTACTCTCATCATCGCCCTAAGTCTATACAGTTTGCATTGCTCATGATTGATTTCACATGGGTAAATAACAACTGTTTTCCCATTTTTAGGAATAGGCTGTTGTTTTGCCGCTGAATGGAGTAAGTCATCCTCAGTAAAATCAGCGCCATTGACCAGATAAAGAGGACTCTTTTCAATTTTAAGACACATTTCTATAAAAGCTTGGCTTACACTAGGTTGATTATGCAAAGCCAACTGTACATGTGGACTAGGTTTGTCCTGCTCAGAACCGGCTTTTTTCTGTTCAGCACCTATCTTGATTTTTTCGCTATTTATTGTTAATTGTTCCGGTAGTCTAGATTGCATATTGAATGCATTAATGTCACCACTGAATTGACTTATGTTTTTTTGAGATAAGGAGGTATACTCATAACTAAGGTTAGTTGTAAGCTGGAACCCGCCAACCCGCACCTCACAAGTAACATGTTCAAAAGCACGCGTTGGGGTATCCCATCCCTTTACCAACCAAGCTTCTTTTGAATTGATCCTTTTAATATAATGCCCTTTCTCCAATTCTATTATTTCCCCAATAGGTATTTCGTGAATAGTCTTAGTAGTACGCATCAATTGTCTCCTCGTTAATAGATTTTAGAATCTAGAATACTTGCATCTTTTGCTCTGTAGTTCAATAGATTCGCGTAAAAAAACTCACCTATCCCCTCATCGATGAATGCACCTTTGTTTGATCCGGTGACGGCTTCTTAAACAAAAATTCCTTCTCCAAAATTTCTTGCACTTTCAAATTTTTATCTGCAATAGGTGTATAAAAATCGCCTTTTTCAGCACGTTCTTTATGAAAAAAAGCCATCTCGCCTGTTTTTTTATCAACAGCCAAAACAATATGATCACGCAAAAACCACCCAGACGACTCAAGACCAACATCTTCTCCATATTTATCAAGAATTTTAATTATGTATAATTTTTTCTGCTGGCTTTCAACGGAATACTGCTGAATAACAATCGCATGGTTGAGATCACTGTTGTTAGCTTTAGCAAGTAACATCGCATTATTTGTTTCGGCTCCTATATAATTAGGACTATTTTCTACTTGCTGGCATGCTTTTAAAAAAAGTGATGCGTTTGTTGCTTGTGGTTTTTGTCGGAATAAAGTTAACTTAAATTTTATATCTTCATCTCTATACTCGCGAGGATCAGAGCTAGTTCTCTTATGTCCAGAAGGTTTTGTGACTCCTGAAGCATTGCTTGGAGAAACAGAAGGAAGTGCGGCTAGCTTTTTCTCCTCTGGTTGCGTTAATTTTGTTAAAGCAAGCAGCTTTATTTGCATTCCATTAATTTTTTGTTTTAATTCTCTTATTTCAGATTCTTGTTGATCTTGTTTTTTTTTATTCTCTTCATTCTGTTGTTTAACTGTCAGCTCCCAATTTTTCGTAACAGTATTAATATTTTCTTTTAATTTTTTTATTTCTTCTATCATATTCACAAGCAATACATTAACTTGCACACCAATTAAAATTGGTTGTGGCAAAAAAACAAAATTAGGATTAACAGCTAACAAACGCAGTTTTATATCGTACAATGATAATATTTCGTTAAATATTGATTTTTCTTGTTGTATCAGAGTTATTATTTTTTTCTGCTCGCCTAAGAAATCTTCCAACTGTGATTGTGAAGATAT
>DATAXC010000164.1:0-5103 GCA_036266895.1 Gammaproteobacteria bacterium | reverse complement strand
AACTGTTTGATTTGGTTGATTGAAAAAGAAGCAGATTTTTCATTGTGAAAAGGACAGCGGGCAAAGTAATTGCTGCCAGATTTTTTTAACGGGACTTGTGTCTGTGCTTTGATCAAATCTACCAGATCGATTTTTGCTAGCAGTAATTCAATAAAGTCGCGTGGAATTATTTCTGCCATTTATAAAGAACACCTGTTTTATCGATCGTTGATGATCAAGCATAGCTGGAGTAGTGATTGCATACAAGATGGCATCTCTGTCAGTTGTCTTTTCTTTTATTATTTTAAGATTAAAAAATAACCATCATTATTTTTGTTGACGTTTATATAATCATCTATACAATAGGATCTGTTAAAATAACAGACAAAATAAACAAAACAGGAGATTATTTATGATCCACTCTTTCAAGCAATTTGTGTTATTGTGGAGCAATTGTATCGCCGGTTAATTTGTTGATGTTGGGGTTGTCGTATAATATTAATTAGCGCGTTTATCTCTAGCGAGCATGGTTGAAAAAAAGAATGCGGTTTTTTTGCCTCTCCCTTGTGGGGGCGTTGTTGAATAAATGGGAAAGTGCAGAGTATTGCCTCTCCCCTTGTGGGAGAGGCCGCTGCCCCGCAACAAGTGCGGGATAAACTCTGCTGCGGGTGAGGGGTGCTTTTCCAATAACATAATATTAAAATCTATATTAAAATCTGTTCTAATTTACAAAAAACATACAATTTATATCCTATTAATACATGCTTCTCATAAAACCACCCCTCACCCGCCGCGCTTCGCGCGTCGGCCTCTCCCACAAGGGGAGAGGCAAAAGCTCCAGCGTATTGATTTATTCAACAACGCCCCTTCTTCGCGCGTCGGCCTCTCCCACAAGGGGAGAGGCAAAAGCTCCAGCGTATTGATTTATTCAACAACGCCCCTTGTGGGAGAGGCAAAAACCATTTTTAGTTTTTCGTAAAAAATAAAGGCTTAAAAAGAAAAGTTGGCTATTGATTTATTGATTCCTAACCTGCCAATTTCTCTTTTATTTTATTGCTAACGACTGTCATATCGGCTTTGCCTTGTAGCTTAGCTTTTAATATGCCCATGACTTTACCCATATCTTTGGCGGAAGTAGCCCCAGTTTCTTGTAAAGCAGCAGCGATCGCTTGATCTACGTCTGCTTCACTTAACTGGGCGGGTAGGTAATTTTGAATAATGCGAATTTCTGCTTCTTCTTTTGCGACTAAATCGGCACGTTGACCGGCTTGATATTGCACAATAGATTCGCGACGTTGCTTAATCATTTTGTTCAAGATGGCCAGAACATGTTCATCAGTGAGGACAATACGCTCATCTACTTCTTTTTGCTTACATGCCGATAAAATCAGACGAATAGTACCTAAACGTTCTTTTTCTTGCGCACGCATGGCTGTCTTCATGTCGTCAAGAATTCTTTCCTTGATGGCAGATGTCATAGATTAAGTTTCTTCTTTTTTGCGGACGCCAATCGGTTGACGGTCACGTTCCATAGCCATTTTTTCACGTAACGTTTTCTTTAAAAAGCGCTTTACTGCAGCGGCTTTTTTACGTTTACGTTTCCAAGTCGGTTTTTCATAAAACTCGTGGCTACGTAAATCCCCTAAAATGCCAGCTTTTTCGCAAAGGCGTTTAAAGCGGCGTAAACTTAGTTCAAATGGTTCGTTATCTCTTACTCGTACTGTTGGCATACTGAAGGTTTTGTCCTGTTTGTCAGAATTAAGAAGGCGCCCATTTTAATGCCTAAGTCTAATAAAAGTAAAGCTTGATTTAGCAATTGGCTAGGTTCTGTTGTAAAAACCTATCCCCTTCGCGTAAATTCTTGTATGATAACGCACTATTTTTGATATTGAAGGGTATAGATCTATGGCACGCGTGACAGTAGAAGATTGCTTAAAAAATGTAAAGAATCGGTTTGAACTGGTTATTGTGGCAGCCAAGCGGGCACGGCAATTAATGCGTGGTAAGGAAGCAAAAGTGGACTGGGACAATGATAAGGCAACCGTGGTTGCACTGCGTGAAATTGCGGCAGGGTATACGGATGTTGGTAACGATGAGGCGACAGAGAATGAAGAAGGATTTGAGGAAGTTGTAGTGGTGTCTGCTTCTACGACAGTGGAAGAGCCACCCGCTGCTGGGCTAGCTGAGTCAGAAGACGAAGATGAGCCTTTAGCTATTGATGTGGAAAATGTAGAGATTGATGTGGAAGCGGCGCCTGCTGCACATACCGGTGAGGAAGATAAAAAGTAGGGCTTGTATCGGACACTCCCGCAACAAGTGCGGGACGGCGCCTTCCCGTAAACGGGGGAGGGGATAATAGATGAGCCACAGTTTTTTCTCTCGTTTATACGATTAAATCCGAATTTTTCCCTCCCCCGTTTACGGGGGAGGGTGCCCGACAGGGCGGGAGAGGGGGATCAGCTTGTTAACCCACTCACTCACTTGCGCGACTAAATCCGCTGCATCACTATCAAACCAAGTCACTGCTGGCCAAGTGCGCAACCAAGTCAATTGCCGCTTTGCCAATTGGCGGGTGGCGGCCAATGTTTGATCGCAAAATGCAGCGTAATCCATTTGCCCAGACAAATAAGCCCAAGCTTGTCGATAACCCACTGCGCGTAATGCCGGTAAAGTTGCAGTTAAGTCATGCCGTTGATAGAGCTGTTGTACTTCTTCTATAAATCCTTGCGCTAGCATATGTTCAAATCGTTGGGCGATACGCGCGTGTAATACTGCGCGCTCTGTTGGCGCGAGTGCTAAATTATAAGCCGTGTAGGGGGATAAAAGAGGTCTATTTTGTGTATGCCAAGCCGAAATGGGTTTACCGGTTAATAAATATACTTCGAGAGCACGCTGAATACGTTGACTATCGTTAGGCTGTAAACGGGCAGCCGTAACAGGATCAATTTCTGCTAGCTCGGCATGTAAGCCGGCCCAACTGGTTTTTTCTGCACGATCTTGTAATTGCGCACGTATTGTCGGATTAGCTAGAGGAAGCGGTGCTAATCCGCGTTGTAATACGCGAAAATATAACATCGTACCACCGACTAATAAGGGGATTTTACCATTCGCATGAATAGCCGCGATTTCTCGTAAGGCATCTTGGTAGAATTGACCAGCAGAATAAGGTTCCGCTGGATCGACAATACTAATTAAACGATGAGGGGCAAGTGATAAGACTTCGGCATTCGGTTTAGCCGTGCCGATATCCATACCACGATAGACCATCGCCGAATCGACACTAATAATTTCACAGGGAAATCGTTGGACTAATTCAATCGCTAACGGTGTTTTGCCGGATGCGGTTGGTCCCATCAAGCAAATAATGGGTTGTTGCTGCGCATGCATAACTAGGTTACCGCCCGCGTAAAAATAATTTGTCTAATTCTTCTACTGATAATTGCACATAGGTCGGGCGTCCATGATTACACTGACCACTATGTTCGGTTTTTTCCATATCACGTAGTAAGGCATTCATTTCAGTTAAGTTGAGTCGGCGTTTAGCGCGTACCGCATTGTGACAGGCTAAGGTGCCCAATAATTTATCGATTTGTTCTTGTGCACGGGTGCTATGACCCTGTTCCAATAAATCGCTAATCACATCTCGAATTAATTGCTCAACGGGCCCTTGTGCTAACCATTGTGGCAGGCCGCGTACCGCGAGGATCGCTTTACCGATACGTTCAACTTGGAAGCCCAATTGTGTAAAAAATGGGATAGCTTGTTCTGCGCAATCGGCTTCTCGTTCGCTGAGAGAAATAGTCATGGGAACCAATAAAGTTTGTATGGGAATGTGTTGAGCTGCATAAGCGGTTTTCATTTTTTCGTAAACGATACGCTCATGCGCAGCGTGCATGTCGACCAAGACTAAGCCTTGTGCATTTTCAGCGAGAATATAAATGCCTTGGATTTGTCCTAACGCATTTCCTAGCGGTAATAGGGGTAGTGGGGGTGATGATGGGGATGCTGCCGTATCGGCGGTGGTGTGGTAAGAGGAGAGGTTCTCTTGAACGCGTATCTTTGTGGGAGTGAGTGTATCGCTCTCTTTCTCTTTCGTTATGGGGGAGTGAAATCCTCTCCCGCAAGCGGGAGAGGGGGAGTAGGATGGAGAAGGGATCGAAATTTGCTGGGTATTATATTGGCGGGGTGGGGGGGCTGCTGCGAACGCCACAGCAGTCTCCCCAGGTTTTTGACTTTCCAATGCATCATGCACACTGCGTCTTAGTAAATCATAGACCACGCGCCCGTCGCGAAAGCGTACTTCATGTTTAGTGGGATGCACATTAACATCCACTTGTGTAGGCGCAATTTCCAAAAATAATACATAAGCAGGATAGCGATCACGATATAGTACATCGTGATAAGCGGTTTTTAATGCGTGCGCGACTAATTTATCGCGAATGATGCGGCCATTGACATAAAAATATTGTAAATCCGCTTGGCTGCGAGTAAAGCTTGGCAAAGCAATCCAACCATGCAAACGCATACCCGCGCCTTCGGCTTCAATATGTATAGCATGCTCAACAAAAGTAGTACCACATAAAGCCATCAATCGTTCTTGCGTGGCACCCGGTGTTTGTGCAGGTAAATATTGGCGAATTAAGCGTTGATTATGTTTTAAGGTGATGCCAACAGAAAATGATGAGAGTGCCATGCGTTTAATTAATTCATCAATATGATCAAATTCAGTTTTTTCACTGCGCAAAAATTTACGTCGTGCCGGTGTATTGAAAAATAAATCGCGTACTTCGATTGTCGTACCTTGGGGGTGGGCTGCCGGTTGCATTTCTGCTAGCGCATCACCTTGAATTGCTAATTGCCAACCGGTTGCATTGGCTAATGCAGAGATGAGTGTCAATCGTGACACAGAACTAATACTGGCTAAGGCTTCACCGCGAAAGCCTAGTGTCATGATTTGCGCGAGATCATCGGGCTGCACAATTTTACTGGTCGCATGACGGCTTAAAGCTAATGGTAAATCATCTTGATGAATCCCAGTGCCATTATCGCGGATACGAATCAGTTTCGCGCCACCTTGTTCGATGTCAATTTCAATTTGTGTTGCACCGGCATCAACACTATTTT
>DATAXC010000157.1:0-2011 GCA_036266895.1 Gammaproteobacteria bacterium | reverse complement strand
TGGTTATACGCATATGCAGCGTGCGCAGCCGATGTATTTATCGCATTATTGGTTGGCTTATTTTTCCATGTTTCAGCGTGATATTGAACGGTTACAAGATAGTTGGAAGCGTGTCAATGTGTCGCCATTGGGCGCCTGTGCCTTAATCGGTACAACATTTGCGACGAATAAACACTATACGGCTGAATTGTTAGGCTTTGATGGTATTTATCCTAATACCTTAGATGCGGTCAGCGATAGAGATTTTGTTGTTGAATTTTTAGCGGCTAGTGCTTTAATCATGGTGCATATTTCACGGTTAAGCGAAGAATTAATATTATGGTCTAGCCAAGAATTTAATTTTATCAGTTTTGCCGATGCTTATTGTACTGGCAGTAGTATTATGCCGCAGAAAAAAAATCCTGATGTAGTGGAGTTGGCACGTGGCAAAACCGGACGCGTGTATGGCGCGTTGATTGCGTTATTGACGATTTTGAAAGGATTGCCGCTAGCTTATAATAAAGATTTACAAGAAGACAAAGAACCTTTATTTGATACGGTGAAAACGGTGTCGCAAACGTTGATGATTTTTGTACCGCTGTTAGCGAGTTTGCAAGTGAATAAGACAGCGATGCGTGCAGCTGTGACAGAGGGTTACTTAAATGCAACTGCTTTAGCAGAACATTTAGTGAGGGTAGGTTTAACTTTTCGCGAAGCGCATGAAGTGGTAGGCAAGATGGTGTCTTTTTGCATTAGTAAAAATTGTCAGTTAGAAGCGTTGACCTTGGCTGAGATGCAGCAATTTGCTGATTGTTTGGATGAGAAAGTATATTCTATTTTGGTGCCTGAAAATATTGTGCAAGCGTATGGTAATGGAGAGATAATGGAGATACAACCATTTGAAGCGGCTGTATTAGCGAATCAAACGTGGATTGTAGAGAAAGTGATGTTGTTGGAGAAGGTGGGTAATGGTTTAGGGTAGCGGAGTGTTTTTGCCTCTCCCCTTTGTTGAATAAATAAATGTTAAAGCTTTTGCCTCTCCCCTTGTGGGAGAGGCCGCCCGAAGGGCGGGTGAGGGGTGATTTTCCACTAATATAATATTTAAATCTGTTTTAATTTCTAAAAAACACACAATTTATTACATATATATGCTTTTCATAAATACACCCCTCACCCGCCGCCTAACGGCGTCGGCCTCTCCCACAAGGGGAGAGGCAAAAGCGCCAGCGTATTGATTCATTCAGAGGCAGCAACGCGAAGCCCAACAATACGGGAGAGGGTGGAACACCTCCTCCATTTGCTTCCCTTCAACAAATCGGTTACTTTGTTACAAGCTACCATCATATCCAGCCACCCTTTAGGGATTGTCCATGGAAAAAAGCTTCACAAAAATGCTGCAAGGCTATCAAACATTTAGGAAAAAATACGCGCTGGGTGACCAATCGGTGATGGAATATCTATCTGATAATGGTCAGCGGCCGCAAGCGATGGTAGTGTCTTGTTGTGATTCACGGGCTGATCCTGCGCTAATATTACAGTGCGATCCAGGTGATTTATTCGTAGTACGCAACGTAGCCAACATTATTCCCCCTTATGAAAAAGATGAAGCACATCATGGTACCAGTGCCGCTTTAGAATTTGGCGTGCGGGTTTTGCAAGTAAGACATTTGATTTTATTGGGGCATAGCCAATGTGGCGGTATTCAAGCGCTATTAAATAATGGTAGCACTAATAAAAATGACTTTATCAACAGTTGGGTATCTTTAATTAAAACATCACATGGCAATCCTCAACAAGTCGATGATTATGCCAAGTTGGCTTTACATCAATCTTATGATAACTGTCTGACTTTTCCCTGGATTAAGGAAAAAGTTGAGCAAGGAAAATTAAATATTCATTTGTGGTTTTTTGACATTAAAATGGGACAAATTTTTACTTACTCTACGAAACATCAAGCGTATCAGCCGTTGGATGGGGAGTAAAGAATAGAAAATATACCCTCTCCCGCCAATGTTGGGCTTCGCGTTGCTCA
>DATAXC010000142.1:0-10789 GCA_036266895.1 Gammaproteobacteria bacterium | reverse complement strand
CACTTAGATCACGCGGCAAACGTACCACGATACCGCCTTCTTGATCGGTACTGATTAATAATGGCAGATTATTGGTTTCAGACATGGTTTTTTGTAACGCATCGGTTAGCGTCACAATTTGAGCGATATTTTTTAAATTATTGGAAAATAAAATAATGCCGCCAATATGTTGTTGGCTAATAATGTTTTTGATGACTGGATTAAGTTGAGTAAAATCTTCTTTGCAAATGGAATTGGTTGATGTTTTATTAGTGACTGATATTGTTGTTGGACACCAATAACGGAAATCAAGCATCAGCTTTTGGCCAATCTTTTCCTTAAGCGACATGCGCTGCAAAATATGCACTGCTTTCGATGTTGACTCTGCAAAGACAGGCATAACAGAGAATATCATTACAATTAAAGTAACCAGCATTTTAATCATGTTGAATTTAATCATCGTAGATGAAACTCCAACTTCATTGGCTAGACTATCTTGATTTAACACACAAGCTACTCGGCTAGCACAAAGCCGTAGAAACTTTTGAAAAAAAATAAATCATGCACTTTGGTGATTTTTCTAACATCACGTTCTAAATAAATCTTTACATAATTACCAATTGAAACGCTTTGGGTATATATTACCATTATACTGTACAAATCCAAATAATTTTTTTAGATTTACACAGTTCCAGGTGACCGCTCACTAACGTTCGCGGCTCGGGTGGGCATCATCAACTATATTTCATAAACCATTTTTCAATTTCTTTTTTTGGAAATTGATGAAATTGACACCACAAATCGATAATACGATTATCATCTTCTTGTGATAAATCTGTCACATTTGAATAAACTTTATACGGACGTGCTGTTTTCCACTCGTTATATTGAGCATGCATAAAAGGAGCTATCACTTGCGGATATTGATCAAAATAAATGTCAAGGTTGTTTAGCATGTTTATTCTTGTCCTCCCAACAAATTTAATCATTTTAACTGTCTGGTTTAAATTAGCAATATGATGGGTAAAGCGATGATTTTACAAAGGTTGTCTTCCTCCCTGTGCATGTTAGTCATTTCGAGGACAATTAACTAATAAGATGTCATCCCGCAAAATGTCCGCCAGAAAAAGTTGAACGAAGCTATTGTTCGATCGCGGACATTTGTGCGGGATCCGGTTTATACCTAGCAATTGCAATGCCATTTACCGGATCCCGCACAAATACCCGTGACACTACATCTCTTCGTTCAAAAAACTTGAACGGGTATTTTGCGGGATGACATCTTATTAGTTAATTGTCCTTGAAATGACTGATATGCATAGGGGTGACTCAAGAGGAACCACACGAGGCTATAGCAGCCAGCATTGATAGTGCTGTCGATCAAATCGATAAAGCGGGCGGCAAAGCATTATTTATTCATGCTGATCTTGCAGATGAAAATGCCATCAAATCGGCAGTGAACAAAGCGGTTGCTAAATTTGCTGGTATTGATATTCTCATTAACAACGTAAGTGCTTTTTGCTTCACCAATACAATCAATACAGAGCCCGATCAATTTGATAGGTTATTTTCAGTTAATGTGCGTGCAACTTTTCTCATGTCACAAGCTTGCTTTCCTTATCTTAAACAGGGAACTTTTTTATTGATGAAACCCTATTGCGTGAAGCTGGCATCATAGACTTTAAGCATTATGCAGTAGATCCAACTGTTCCATTAGTACAAGATTTATTTATTCCACAAGCATGCATCGATCAAAATAGCAGCGGCATACGGTTAGAGAGAAAACTATTTAGTGAACAAAATACCCAAAAATTCATCTGAAGGTAAAAATTCCGGGAACTGATTTTTAATTGTTTGGTAACTTTCATCCTTCTTAATTGATGTTGGAACACCTACCGAATAATCATCTATTTGGAAATCAATACCAACCAGATTTGCCACCTTTAATACCTCATAAAAACTATGGTTACCACCCGCCGCTAGAAAGGCAAAAGCTGCTAAAGTATATTCTTTTAGTTCATCACTTGTTAAATCACCGTATAATTTAACACCTAACATCAGTGAACCCGTATGGCCAGATGCGCCGCAGACAACGGGGACACGTTTTTCTGCCGATGATTTAAAAAAATCGCTACCATCGTCCGGCTGAAATCGATCTAGTGCGCGAATATGGTTTTTATCAGACTGCCTCAACATTTTTGAAAACACTCGGTGATGCGTAATGCCTAATTGTGTCGTTTCTTTGATTTCCTCTTCTTTTTTTTCTATACGACTGCGATTTTCTTTGCTAAAAAGAGAAAGCGGGAATATTTGACTAACTAATGCTGCTTTCTCTGGTTTTTTTTCAATTTGATCATAAATACGATGGATAAAAATACAATGTATCTGCATAATATTTTTTAGCTGGCTACCTTCTTTTAAGATGGAAAGTATTTTTTCAAAAACTTGCTCAGCTGAAACTGTTTGTTTTTTATCATAACAACTACCAAAATAAGGTTCTCGCAATTCAGCAATTATTTTGGAATCCTTCATGATAGTATTTATTACAATTGATTTATTGGTTTCCATTAAATTAACAATGGCTGTTGATATTTTTTTAACTGAAAGAAAATGGCTTGCATAATCCAATAAGAAAACCGCTAGTTTCGATTCAAAAAATTCTCTATACTTTAATTGCAATTCATTATGCAAATCTTGTTTGGTTGCCTCGCTAGTCGATCTCATGCTATTCACCTCTCCTGTCATATATTATGTATCCGGTTTTTAAAATTGTTTTATTCATCTAAGTTAGCAATAAATTTTTCATAAATATAATTCTTCTTTTTTATGGCAATAATAAAAATTTCTTATTCATCCTAGGTAATGGTGGGCACGCTACGCGAGCGAGGTAAACGCCGTGAGCGGTATTTGTTTTTGTGTTTATGCAACAAAACCATCTGACTATCTATCTACTAGTAGATAGATAGTCAGCTCAAAAAAACACTTAAAACAGACGCTCCTCAATTTGTTTTTTTGCCATTTGCAATTTTTCTTCATCTTGAAATAACCTGGCTAATAACAAGGAACCTTCTAACAAAGCTAAAATAAATTCTGCTTCCTTCTTCGCAGTACCACTAAAATGAAAATCTTCTTTTGCTCTGCCTTGTACTAATACTTGTTCTAGCCATTTTTCAATGCGCTTAAAAAAGACCCGGACTTCAAATAGTATAGGTTCAGGCAAGGTTAAAACATCCGAGGCAAGCATACCCCCTAAGCACATTTTTCTATTGGCCGCATAGGTTTTAGCAAAAATACTCTCTAGAAATAGATGAATTTTTTTCTTACAGCTAATCTTTTTATTTTCTAAAACGTGCACCAGTTCAGCATGTAAGACCTCAATATGTCTGGTAACCACCGCTTTGCCCAGGTCTGCCTTGGTAGGAAAGTAATAATGGATACTAGAGGTTTTAATACCCGTTGCCTGCGCAATATGCCGAAAGCTAAATGCGTTATAACCTTGCGTTTGAATCAAGGTTTCGGCAATATCCAAAATGTTGTCATAGACGGTGTTTTTATTCATGGTGGCGATTCTACCTATAGGTAGATAGAATGTCAACTGTTTACCATTAAGCGTGTCATACCAAAATAGAAATGTCCGCCTAGCCATCAAATCGTGGCCAACTTTTGCTAAAGCAGCAGGATTAAAGGATAAAGAGATTAACCGCATTAAAAAATTACATATACTGCTTTAAATTAAATTACTACATAAATGAAAATGAACGTGATCTAGACAGTCGACGATTAGATGAATGCTCTAAAGAAATTAATCCATACAATACTTTAGGCGTATATGTATATAAATTTATTAACACCGCCCATTTCATATTTTTATGTTGCAGTATACGCAATTGGTCTGCTTGCGTCTCTTTTTCAAAACTTTCAGCATACCCTTTTAAAAAAAGATATTCGAATGAGTTTCCTGATAATTTTTCTATATATTCTTCTGTTGAATATTTCATAATATTTCTCCAACTATCAATAACCGACAAATATTTTTATACTTCCATAAAAATATTTACTCCATGCCGACCTTGTTTTTTTCTTAGCTAAAGAATTGTAGATTGAATTTAGTTAATCCATTTGTTTAATTCTTTCTTCTGATTCCTACTGCGACATCAAATAAATCGCACCCAACGCAAACACAATCCCTAAACATTGTTTCAAAGAAACCGTTTCTTTCAGCAAAATATAGGAAAGAATAATCGTCACTAACGGATATAATGCCGTCATCGTTACAACCGTAATAATTTTACCTTTATCTGCCGCAAAAAAATAAAACAAACAACCTACGCCATACGCTAACCCTGTCAACAAACCAAAACCTAAACCTCGAACATCGCCAGCTGGTTTGAATTTAAGCAAATATAACGTAACAAAACCAACAATCAATACGCCTAAAGTTTGGTAAACCAACGCGCTTTTTGAATCAATATAAATAATAGTTAATTTAGTAAATAAACCCCACAAACCAAAACTCACTAACGCCAATATCGCGGCCGGCAACCATTCAATCATAATAAATATCCTATCCCATGCATGATTATCAGCGCATAAATGCCTGCAATCACATCGTCTAATACTATGCCTAAACCACCTGCTATTTTTTCATCTAGCCAATGGATCGGCCAAGGTTTCCAAATATCAAATATGCGAAACAAAATAAACCCCATGACCACCCAGATCCATCCGGCTGGCGCATACATCATCGTCACAAAAAAACCAGCAAACTCATCAATTACCATGCCCGGATGGTCATGCACATGCATCGCTTGGCTGACACGTTCGCATAACCAAACACTCAACATTACAAAAACACCCACAAATACAACATAATACACAGCGGGTAATATAGTGGCTAATAACAAATAAAATGGAATAGCCATCAACGTGCCAAACGTACCCGGCGCAAACGGTATCGCGCCTGTGCCTAAGCCAAAAGCTAAAAAATAATAGGGATCCTGCCAAATTGCAGCGGGTATGGGGAGAGATTTTTTTTTCATCGACATTAAATGAAAACGTTTCATTTTTTTTCTTGTTCCATTTGCATTTCAATCATGCGGGTTTTTTTTGCAACCTTATCTAACACACTATTCACAAATTTATGACTTTCCGTAGAACCGAATTTTTTAGTTAATTCTAATGCTTCATTAATAATAACCCGATAGGGGATCGCCGGTTGCTTAATCAGTTCATAGACCGCGAGCCGCAGCACAGCTAACTCCACCGGATCAATTTCTTGCATGCTGCGCGTTAAAAACGGCTGCATTTCATGATCTAATTCATGTTGATGCTTGCTAATACCATGAATCAAGTCTTTAAAATAAACCAGATCCAGTTTCTTATCGACATGATAATGTAAAAACTCATGTTCTATTTCATTAATCGGCGTACCCGCAATCTGCCATTGGTATAACGCTTGCATGGCGTAACGACGTGCGTTATGGCGGGCAATACGATTAAATGTATTACTATTCTCGCTTTTCTCGTTTTGATTTAGATTGAGTTTTTTTGGCATGACGTGTCAACTTTGTAATTTCTTTTTTAAATTCATTAATATCTTGAAAGCAGCGATACACAGAAGCAAACCGTACATACGCCACTTGATCCAGTTGTTGCAATTCCTCCATGACCCATTCACCCAATTGTGGCGCCGGTATTTCACGCTCCCCACCCGTCATGGCCTTGCGAATAATACGCGCAATAGCCGTTTCAAATTGTTCCACACCAACCGGGCGTTTTTCTAAAGCGCGCAACATACCAGCGCGTAATTTTTCTTCACTAAACGGTGCGCGTCGGCCATCACGCTTAATAATACGCGGTAACGATAATTCCGCAGCTTCATAAGAGGTAAAACGCTCTTTACATTTTGGACACTCGCGACGCCTACGTATCTGATTGCCGTCGCGAATCAAACGAGAATCAATAACTTTAGTATCACCAGTATTACAAAATGGACAGTACATTATTTGTGCTTAATGTGCCTAATGAGTTGATGGACAAAGTTTATCCGAATCAACCCTTTCTTTCCAGCATTTGTTGCATTAATTCTCGCAATAATTGTGCTTGATTGCCTAAATAATCGATTGCCTCTAATGCTTCAAGATATAAAGCGTTAACTTTTACTTTTGCTGATTCCAAACCATACACCTTGGGATAAGTAATCTTATGGTTTTTTTCATCGTGATTTTGCGGTTTACCCAGCGACTCTGTAGTCGCTTCCATGTCCAATACATCATCTTGAATTTGAAACGCGAGTCCAATCGTATCACCAAATTGCTGTAAAGCCCGTTGATTAATTTCATCATCATCCGGCGAAGCTAAGCGACCTAATTCTAGGCAAGCAGCAAATAATTTGCTGGTTTTTAAACGATAAATCTCCATTAACAAATCACCTGAAATGCTTGGATCATTCATAGCGGTTAAATCCATTGCTTGCCCCGCTGCCATCCCATAAGGCCCGCATGCAGTGCTAAGCACTTTCACCATGTGTAAACGTCGCTGGATAGATAAAGACCCAGGATGAGTAGCAATAATTTGCATAGCCAGCGTATGCAGCGCATCGCCAGCCAAAACCGCCATGCCATCGCCATAGACTTGATGCGCGGTGGGCTTGCCGCGACGTAAATCGGCATTGTCCATACAAGGCAAATCATCATGAATCAGGGAATAAGTGTGGATTAATTCGACAGCACCAGCCGGAATATCCAGATTTTCTGGCAGTGCATTAAAAGCTTGGCCAGTCGCATAAATTAATAGAGGGCGTAACCGCTTACCACCGTTTTCTAGGCAATAAGACATAGTTGTTTTTAGAGCTAAAGCCGGCGTATTCGTTAAATAATGAGAAAAAACTTTCTCTAATCGGCCCGGACAATCTTGCATCAGCTTGGTTAAGGTTAAATTAGACGGATTAGACTTAGTTATTACGCTCATCCTCTCGCCCTTTTTTGTCAGTATCTTGATAAGTAGTGAGCTCTTCTTGTTGGCTATTCTGGATCAATATTTGTACTTTTTGCTCGGCAGTCGCTAAGGTTTTTTGGCAATGTTTGATTAAACCGATGCCGCGCTCAAAACAATCTAAGGATTGTTCTAATGTCAGTTCACCATGTTCCATTTTATCAACCAGATCGGTGATTTCTTTCAGTGATACTTCAAGATTCGGTAATTGATTGGGGCTGGGGTCGTTTGTCATGCGGAGCGCTCTCCATAATTGCAGAGAAAGGTAGCGCAAATTGGGAGAACAGGCAAGGGGGAAGGTTTACTTAATTATTCAGTAACCCTCTCCCGCCATTCATTGTCTCCGCAAGACGCAAAAGAGGAAGGAAAAGTTTGTTACTCGTGAACGTGCCCGCGTGCGTGCCGGTGCCCGTCTTTTCTCGGAAATTCATATGAAAATTTCTAAGAAAAAACGGGCACCGGCACGCACGCGGGCACGTTCACGAGTAGGCCATGGAAATTTTGAAATACACCCCTCACCCGCCGCTACGCGTCGGCCTCTCCCACAAGGGGAGAGGCAACAGCTCTAGCGTATTTATTTATTCAACAACGCTCCCACAAGGGGAGAGGCAAAAGCTCTAGCGTATTTATTCAACAACGCCCCCACAAGGGGAGAGGCAACAGCTCTAGCGTATTTATTTATTCAACAACGCCCCCACAAGGGGAGAGGCAAAAGCTCTCTAGGCGTATTTATTCAACAACGCCCCTTGTGGGAGAGGCAATACCCTTTACTTTCCCATTTATTCAACCAACAGCCCGTGTAGGCTGGGCTGGGCTGAGCTTGCGAAGCCCAACAATGCGGGAGAGGGGCTCTTCCTTACCGTTCTTAAGTTAGCGCTTATAGGGCAGAGAGTCACCCCGACACTTCCACCTTCGGCCGCGGCGTCATACGCGTCAAAATCTCATACGCCGTGGTATGACTATGTCTCGCCACCCGCTCCACCGGCAAGCCAGCGCCCCACAATACCACTGGATCGCCAATCGCTGCCATCTGGCAAGAACGCAAATCGACGGTCAACATATCCATAGACACCCGACCCACCAACAGACACTCTTTGCCATTCACCAAGATTGGTGTGCCGTTTTGCGCAAATTGCGGATAACCATCCCCATATCCAACACCTACCACCCCCACCAATAAATCTTCCGGTGCAGTCCAAGTCCCGCCATATCCCACTTTGCCGCCCGCTTTCACTGGTGTTAAAGCAATCAACCGTGAAGTTAACGTCATCACTGGTTGCAAGCCATAATCCAACCCAGTTTTATCTGTAAAAGGCGAGGCACCATACAACATCAATCCCGGACGCACCCAATTCGCATGCGAAGCCGGCCACGCTAAAATCCCTGCTGAATTAGCTAAACTACGCGGGCCGGGTAAATGCTGCGTAGTACGATTGAATAATTCGATTTGTTTCACCGTTGCATCACTAGTCAAAGCATCTGCTTCAGCAAAATGTGTCATCAAGCCAATCGGTGATTTGACTGCGCTGCATTTACTTAAACGTTGATAAGCTTGTTCAACATCACTCAATGCCATACCTAATCGATGCATGCCGGTATTCATTTTCAACCAAACATTAAAAGGGCGTTCTACTTGAGCTTCTTCTAACATTTCCACATGCGGCCAATGATGTACAACTAAAGTAAAATCATAACGCGCAGCTTCTGGCAATTCATCGGCATAAAACAACCCTTCCATCAGCACAATTGGCTGAGTAATACCGGCTGCACGTAATTGTATGCCTTCTTCCAACGAAGCCACGCCGAGCGCTTCAACATCCGGCAATGCTTGGGCAACTCGCACGATACCGTGCCCATAAGCATTGGCTTTGACCATGGCAATCACTGCACAATCTGGCGCAAACACACGCACCCGCGCTAAATTATGCCGCAGGGCATCTAAATCTATCATCATCTGCGTAGGTCGGGTCATCAAAACCCTGGCTGTCTAATAAAATTTTCAAAACACGTATATTGACCAATAAAGGTTAAACGTACTTTGCCAATCGGCCCGTTACGTTGTTTAGCAATAATAATTTCTGCGGTACCCTTATCTGGACTACTCTCATTATAAACTTCATCCCGATAAATAAAGACAATCAAATCCGCATCTTGTTCAATCGCACCCGATTCACGCAAATCAGACATCACCGGACGCTTATCCGCACGTTGTTCCAAACTGCGATTCAACTGCGATAAAGCAATCACTGGCACATTTAATTCCTTTGCCAAACTTTTCAACGAACGAGAAATTTCAGAAATTTCTGCTGTGCGGTTCTCATTATATCCAGGCACTTGCATTAACTGTAAATAATCCACAACAATTAACCCAAGCTGCCCATGCTCTTTGGCCAAACGCCGCGCCCGAGCACGCATTTCAGCTGGACTCATGGCTGGCGTATCATCAATAAACAACGGTGTATCAGATAACATACTAACCGTAGAACTAATCCGCGGCCAATCTTCATCGGATAACTTACCGGTACGAATCCGCAATTGATCAATACGGCACAAAGAAGACAGTAATCGCATCACGATCGCTTCTCCAGGCATTTCCATACTAAATACTAATACCGGCTGACGGCTTTTTAGTGCGGCATGTTCAGCAATATTCATTGCCAAACCGGTTTTACCCATGGAAGGGCGGCCAGCAATGATAATCAAATCAGATGGCTGCAAACCTGAGGTCATTTCATCAAAATCTTGATAGCCGGTCGGCAAGCCGGTAACTGTTGAGTTGGAATGAAACAGTGTATCAATCCGATCCATGGTTTTTGCCAAAAACGACTTGATATTTTGCGGCCCACTGCCGCGCGAACCTTGTTCAGCAATAGAAAATACTTTACGTTCCGCTGTATCTAATAATTCGATAACGCTACGGCCTTGCGACTGGAATGCACTTTCGGAAATATCGCTGGCCGCAGCAATCAATTGACGCAATATGGAACGTTCACGCACAATATCGGCATAAGCCGAAATGTTGGCTGCGCTGGGGGTATTGTTCGCCAATTCAAAGAGATAGACTTCCCCGCCGATTTGTTCTAATTCTTGCAATTCACGTAAGGTTTCGGATACAGTTAACACATCGACTGGTTTATTATGTTCCAATAATTTTGCAATCGCCCGATAAATGAGGCGATGTTCGTGACGATAGAAATCTGGTTCGCGCAGCCGATCTGCGACTTGGTCCCAAGCCCGATTGTCCAGCATGAGTCCACCCAGCACCGATTGTTCCGCATCGACTGAATGCGGCGGAACTTTAACCGAGATGGCGGCATTATTCATACGCTGGAACGGCTGGGAGCGCTTGTTCAGTAAAGCATCACTCATAAGCGTATTGTCCTTGGATCAGATATAGTTTATAAAATATTAAAAGTACAATATTAACGAACTTTTTTATTAACGCATAACATGACTTGAATCACAAGAGGCGAATTTTAATCTGTTTGCTGTTAAAAAATCCACGCTGAAAAATAAAAAATAACAATAGGACTTTCTTTCATGCCGATAACCAAAGCATTTATTCAAGGAATCGTCGACACTTATAATGGGGATACACCTACAGGGTGTTTTTTTTCATGTGGCGAGAACACAAGTAAAGGCTTCTTAAAAGTTATACGCGGTGCTCAACCCCAAATAATACAATCTTTAAGTGCGTACCTAAATGCAGAACCAATCAAATCACTACAGTCTAAACATCCGATAACCCTTACAGATATGGTTAACTTATTGAAAATTTTAGATCGTTATGATGAAGAAACATTTAATACCCCTAACG